>CAZSPM010000424.1:0-2560 GCA_964608785.1 uncultured Eubacteriales bacterium | reverse complement strand
AATGCTTTTTTCTCTTCATAACTGTGACCAAATCTGCTTTTTTTAGAAAAGAGGCAGGAGCATACCTTCCTGTCAGGATTAATTCTATATTTTCAGGTTTTTGGCTGAGGAATTCCAAGACTTCTTTCTCCATTAGGAGATTGAAGTAAACGGCCACATTTATTTCATCCAAGATGATAATGTTGAATTTTTGAGAAAGCATGGCGTCGAGGCATTTTTTTAATCCTCTTTTGGCTCTTTTGATATCCTCTTCGTCTGGATCTTTTGTCACGTGAATGAAGCCTTTTCTTCCAAACTGCTCAATTTTGATATAGGGTGAGAGCTTTTTCGCAGATAATAGTTCCCCATACATTTGGCCCTTGAGAAATTGTCCTAAGTAGACTTTTAGGCCATGACCAATAGCACGCAGCGCAAGACCCAGGGCAGCGGTCGTTTTTCCCTTTCCGTCTCCGGTATAAATCTGAATATATCCTTTGAAATTTGTCTTCATTTTCGTGCTTTTAACTATATTTTAATGTTCCCTTTGAGTCAACATATTCCTTTGGGGTCAGGCTTTCATAATTTGTTCCAACGGGGTCAGGCTTTCATAACTCGTCATTCCTGTACCTGGTTCCACAGGCACAAGCTCCACAGGAATCCAGTCCTATTTGCTATGGTTCTGGATTCCCGTTTACACGGGAATGACAATGGGGCTGGATTCCGGGGGAGATAGTGCCTGCGGACCTTGTGCCCTCGAAAGTGGGTAGCAAGTGCAGGAATGACGAACAAGTTATGAAAGCCTGACCCCATTGCTTTATGATAATTTTAAATTCAAAAGACTTATGCTATAATCTGCGGCATGTTAGATATTAAGTATGTCCAGGAAAACTCAGATGCTGTTATCAAAAAAACAGATAGCCGAGGACTGAAGATCGATCTTGATGATTTTTTAAAGTGTGTCCAGGAAAAGAAAAAGTCTCTTAAAAAAGTGGAAGACCTTCGTTCTGAAAGGAACAGGACCTCCAAACTTATCGGCCAGATGAAAAAAGAAGGAAAAGATGCATCACCCCAGGTTCAAGAGATGAAAAAAGTGGGAAAGGAGATAAAAGGACTGGAGGAGAAACTCAGAGAAGTCGATGAGAAGATTAATAATATACTTCTGAACATTCCCAATATTCCCCATGAATCTGTTCCCGATGGTCAAACTCCTGATGATAACGTGGAAGTGCGCAGGTATGGAGAAGAACCAGAGTTTTCCTTTTCACTGAAGCCTCATTGGGAGGTCGGTAAGAAACTCGGGATTTTGGATTTTGAGCGGGCAGCCAAAATAGCGGGCTCGAGGTTTGCTGTTTATCTAGGATCCGGTGCGCTTTTGGAGAGGGCTCTGATCAATTTTATGCTCGACATTCATACAAGAGAAAAAGAATATCAGGAAGTTATTCCTCCTTTCATTGCTAACAAAGATAGTCTAGTGGGGACGGGGAATTTACCCAAGTTCGAGAAAGACTTGTTTAAATTGAGAGGGTATAAATGGTACATGATTCCGACTGCTGAAGTCCCCTTGACTAATATTTATAGAGAAGAGATTCTTGAGGCTGATTCCCTTCCAAAGAGATTTGTGGCTTATACGCCCTGTTTTAGACGAGAGGCCGGCTCTTATGGGAAGGATATTAGAGGATTAATCCGTCAGCATCAATTCAACAAAGTAGAATTAATGACTTTTGCCTTGCCCGAGAATTCTTATCAGGAACTGGAAAAGATGACCGAGGATGCAGAGGAAGTTTTAAAGAGATTGGGCTTACATTATCGTGTTGTTACCCTTTGTACTGCGGAATTGGGCTTTGCCGGTGCCAAGACTTATGATCTCGAGCTTTGGATGCCTTACCGGAGAAAGTATTTAGAGATTTCCTCCTGTACCAATTGCGGAGACTTCCAAGCAAGGAGAGCCAATATTCGTTTTCGGAGGGAGGCAAAGTCAAAGCCCGAGTTTATCCACACTCTGAATGGCTCTGGAGTTGCATTGGGGAGGACAGTCAGTGCCATTCTCGAGGCCTATCAACAGGAGGATGGTACTGTTATCGTACCTGAAGCCGTGCGGCCTTATATGAATGGATTAGAGAAAATAACCTAGATTATCTTTGTATGCCGTGATTCATCAAACCCTCCTTTTGGTCATTGCAGGCGCAGCGCGGCAATCTCGATGCCTCTCTGTAGGGAATTGATTAATCACGCCCACAATGTATGATAAAATTGTTGGTAAATCAAGTATTGTTATAATAGCTATGGCATTGTGAGGGAAGGTGTAACTGTTAGCTTGCGATGTGACGGCTTAACAAGTAAAATACTCGGTGGAGGGATGGCCGAGTGGTTTAAGGCGGCGGTCTTGAAAATCGCTTTCCGGGCAACCGGAACGGGGGTTCGAATCCCTCTCCCTCCGCCATCCGCAGCAAATAGTAATCCATAAGCTATGATCTGTTATCAAAACAGACGCCTTAGTCCTTGAGCTGCATAATAAGAGGGATTTCTCATGACATTTGTCATTGTGAGCGCAGCGTGGCAATCTCATGGGAAAAATGATAGA
>CAZSPM010000423.1:0-2560 GCA_964608785.1 uncultured Eubacteriales bacterium | reverse complement strand
GGCAACCCTTCAATGATGTCTTCCTCATCTAACATTTTTAAAAAGAAGTCTTTTTATATTAATCGGCATTTTTTCCCTAACGGCGAGCCGATCTCACCACATCTGCATCGTTACAACGCATTCGCAGTGGTAAACCACAGCTTCATACGCTGTGCCTCACATCTGCGGCAACCTAGACTCGTGAATAATCCAGGTTCACGTTATACTACAAATGGATGAATACACCAAGACAAAAGATGAACTGAATCCGAAAACAAAGAAAAAGCAAATACTTGTTTCTATATTGAAGGGCTTTTAGAAGATGGAATGAACTTAGCGGCTTTCTTTCTGCTCTTTTCTTTTCTTATATAATTTTTTAAATTCCTTGACAGGAAAATAGATCCAGATAACCAGAATAGCAAAGCCGATGAGCCAAATACTCCAGGTTACCCAATCAATATACATCTTGCTTTAATTCCTTCCATATCTCGTGAATCTAGCAAAACATTCTCAAAGGATAATGTTTTAATTAAATTTCAACCTTAACAATCCTCCAAGGAAAAATATTATCATCCCCACTAGAGCTATCGTTGAAGCTTGGGGATGCGGAATACTCCCTGAAATAACGCCAGCTAAAAATATTACCATCCCTACGCCTAATGTGACTAAGCTTACCTTCCCCGCAAGAGACTCAGGAATAGTTTTATAATGTTCAGAGCCTTTGGTTTTTTGACTGAACTCTTTTTTCCTCTGCCAAATGAACCGAATTTTTTCGGGTGGAGTTTTGGGGAAAAACACGCTGATCATGGGACAGAACACCAGAGCTGCTCCAGCACTCACCAGAGTTGAAACAGAGAAATCATAATGAAGGAAAAATCTCGCCATTGTCCCGCACAGAGCACCGAGAAGGTAACCTCCTACTGCTCCCTGCCAGTTTACTCTCTTCCAGAAAAGCCCATAAACCACAGCCACCACGAACAAGGGCATATCCATGATACCAATAACAGTCAGATAGGCCTGAACAGCGCCACCTAATTTTGGCACTAAGTAGGAAAAGGCAATAATCAACAAACCAAAGATAACAGTGGCTATCCGAACCACTCTCAAAGTCTGCTGAGAAGTGGCCTTCTTTTTTATGATTCTCGTGTAGATGTCATTCACATAAAGAGTCGCTGTGGCATTCAGGTTGGAATCAATCGTGGACAACTGGGAGGCTAAAAGCCCGCAGACCACAACTCCCAGAAGAAAGGAAGGCAGATGATTGGCGATTAAATAGGGAATCGCCGAATCAGGATTGCTTAATCCGGGATGAAGCACTGAAGCGGCCAACCCAGGAAAATTCCAGAGAAGGGCGAACGGAGTAGTAACGATACCGGCCAAGACCATTCCCTTGGTAACAGTTTTTGTATCCTGTGCACTGAATGCTCTCTGTAACAATCCCTGATCTAGGCTTGCCCATTGGAATCCCAATATCAATATGGCCAGGATAAATTTCCAGCTATAAAGCCCGGTATGGGTGACTAATTGTAAATTCTCAGCGGGCAATTTATCGACCAATCCAGGCCACCAGCCGACAGCGCTCATGGCAATGGGAAGAATGAGAAGGGCACCGAGCAACATCAAGATAAATTGGATGGTATCGGTCAAAGCTACAGCCCACATTCCGCCCATCATCGTGTAAATGATGGCTATCAGGGCGAAAATCGCTACCCAAAGGGTAAATGATTTTAGTCCCGTGATGGTTTGAGCAGCGACGGCGGCCGTATAGAGGACGATCCCTAACCAGAAAATCAAGCGGAAGATCCAGAGAATTCCGATTAAGACTCGGACCCCTTGATTGAATCTCATTTCTAAAAACTCGGGAACGGTCCGGATTCTTAGAGACCTGAAAATGGGCACAATGAATAGGCCGGACAAGACTAATGCCATATTGCCTGTCCAGGTATGCCAGACAATGGAAATGCCATGGCTGTAAGCCACTCCCGCCTGTCCTACGAAACTGTAGAGATTGACATTGGTGGCTGTAATAGTGGCGGCCAATATAAAAGGAGTGAGCTGTCTGCCGCTCACAAAAAAGTCATCCGGATGCTTTATCCATTTATAAAAATAAGAACCGGCCCAGAAAATGAGGATTAAGAAAATGCCGACAACGAGATAGTCAATTAATGCCAATTCTCGCCTTGCCTTTTTTAATTTGATGTACTTCTTCGATTCAACAATCCTTTCTTTTTTAAACCAATCTCTTTATTTTGTAAAGGTTATATTGAATTGAGGAGGCTTCTTTATGCTCTAAATAAAATCTTCACTAAATCTTTGCCATTAGTTCTGACCGCATAAAGATGCTTGCATTCACGAGTATGGTAAGCAAAAAGTTGAAAAATAATATAAGAGACTATAATTGAGCTGTTATCCTTGCTCCGTTTCGTCATTCCTGTACCCGCTGCCCGCCTGCGCGGGCAAAAGCTTCGCGGGCACAGGCTCCACAGGAATCTAGAAATATGAAAAGTGTCATTCCTGCAGAAGCTCGTCATTCCTGCGGAAGCAGGAAACCAGGCTTGTTCCCGCAGAAGCGGGAAACCAG
>CAZSPM010000422.1:0-2567 GCA_964608785.1 uncultured Eubacteriales bacterium | reverse complement strand
AGGATGTATACAGGTGTTGGCGAAAATATGTCAAATGTTGAGATGCGACCCCTATACATTTTTCTCATCCGACATAAATTAAAACTTCAGAGGCGGGGTAAAAGTTTCAATCTTCCGCTTTCCATCAGGTAAAGTTTATGGCAGAACCGAGCAACCTTTTCGTTGTGAGTCACAATAATAGAAGATAGACCCCTCTTCTCATGTAATTCCTGAATTAACTGAAGTATCATCTCTCCTGTTTTCCAATCCAGGTTTCCGGTGGGCTCATCGGCCAATAGCAGTTTCGGCTCATTGACCAAGGCCCGGGCAATCGCCACTCGCTGTTGTTCTCCCCCTGAAAGTAGAGACGGTCTGAGCTGAGCTTTGTCTGCCAGCGAAACCTCCCCGAGGAGCTCGAGAGCCTTCCTCTGCGCTTCCTTTGCCTCTACTCCTCTTATCAAAAGAGGGAAGCTGACATTTTCTAAAGTCGTGAATTCAGGCAAAAGGTGGTAGAATTGAAAAACAAAGCCAATTTTTTGGTTTCTTATCTCTGCCCTTTCTCTATCATTCTTCAAGAGGACACCCTCTCCATCGATCAGGATTTGTCCCTCTGTTGGCTTGTCCAGAAGTCCCAACAAATTGAGAAAGGTTGTCTTTCCCACTCCTGATACTCCCATGATGGCTCCCAAATCTCCTCTACTGAGCTCAAAATTCATCCCCTCAAAAACGCGCAATACTCCATCAGGCAAGGGATAGACTTTGCTGAGATTTATAGCTTCTATCACTCTATTCATATTTTAAAGCCTTAGCAGGATCGACCTTTGACGCCCGATGCGAGGGGAAAATCGTTGAGAGAAAGCTGATTGCGAGTGTAATACCTACAATCATCATTAGATCCACAAAGTTGATATGAAAGGGAACAAAGGAGATTTGATAGATATCCACAGGTACTTTGATAAGTTCAAAAGTATTTGCCACCCAGCACCACACAAGCCCGAGCGTGATTCCAACAATAGTCCCGAAAACCCCGATCATTGCGCCCTGAAGGAAAAATATTTTTCTTATATTTTGAGAAGTGGCACCCATGGCAATGAGGATGCCAATATCTCTTGTTTTTTCCATAACCATTAAGATAAGAGTCGCGATTATGTTCAAAGCAGCAACGAAAACAATAAGTGTAATAGTGAAGAACAAGAGATTTTTCTCTAGTTTCAATGCGGAAAAAAGAGATTTATTCAGCTCCATCCACGTAGTCACAAATGCTACAGGAGGTATGACATCATTTATCTGGTCTGCTATCTTTGGGGCCTCGAAAATGTCGTCTATTCTCACCTGAATGAAGCTTATTTTCTCTTCCAATCCAAGATAATTCTGAGCTGATTCCAGGGAAATCAAAGCAGTGGATGAATCGACTTCATAAAATCCGGTATTGAAAATGCCAGTGACTATAAACCTTTTTCTCTTAGGGATAGGGCCAATCGGAGATAACCGGAAGGATGATGACGCCAAAACTGTAACCACATCTCCAATTCCTGCTCCGATATCAGCAGCCATTTCTCGACCGAGAAGGACGCCTTCTCTCTTGGATTCAGGATCGGGAAGGTCTCCCTTTTCTAATTCTTGGAGCCATAGAGAATGCTCTTTCTCTAGACTGAAATCAACTCCTTTAAGGTAAGCCCCTGAACTCTTATAGGGACCGCTCAAAAGCACTGTATCCAAAACTACAGGAGAAACTGAAATGACACCCTCTAATCCTTTGATCTTGGAGAGAAGTTGAGAATAGTCTTCCATTCCTTCCCTGGAGATATCAGAAACCATGATGTGAGAGGTGGAGCCGAGTAACTTATCCTGAACATCACCTTGAAAACCTGTTATGAGAGCAATGGCGATCACTAGAGCCATCACTCCGATGGTTATGCCCAGAATGGAAATAAAAGTGATCACGGAAATGAATGCTTGTTTCCTCTTGGCTGTTAGGTATCGCTTGGCGATGAAAAATTCATAATTCATAACAAGGCTACCTCTTTGGTCTGAGAAGCGGGAATAAGATGACCTCTCTTATAGATTTTCTGTTGGCAAAAAGCATCACCAAACGATCGATTCCTATTCCCTCGCCTCCAGTAGGAGGAAGACCATATTCTAATGCATGGATGTAATCGGCATCAATCCAGTGGGCATCCTCATCTCCCTTTTTCCTCTCTTCTGATTGTTGCTGGAACCTCTTTCTCTGCTCTTCGGGATCGGATAATTCGCTGAATGCATTGGCCATTTCCATACTGCCCATAACCAGCTCAAAGCGTTCGGCTTCATCCGGATTCTCTTTTGAAGCCTTCGCAAGAGGAGAGACTTCTTTGGGGGGGTCAATGACAAAAGTTGGCTGTATAAGATGACTCTTCACATTTTTATCAAAAATTATATCCAACGCCTTTCCGTAGGAAAGAGATTTCTTATCAGGAGCTAAAGTTGAGGCCAACTCTATCGTTCCTTTTTTATCATCGAGGCTTCCAGGGGCAAGGCCACTGTATTTAATCAAAGCTTCTTTGAACTTAATCCTTTTCCATGGCCTTTTTAGAGAAATCTTATGTTCG
>CAZSPM010000421.1:0-2572 GCA_964608785.1 uncultured Eubacteriales bacterium | reverse complement strand
TCATGGAGGATAGACCCATGTGGCCCTTTATTCCCCCTGAGAAGCTCGCGAGTCCAACGGCTCTCCAGGCCATGGATTACCTGGGTTTCCTGGGCCTAATCCTGCTGCTGGCGGTCCTGTTTCCGCTCCTGCTCCGGCGCGAGCGCTTGCTTGCCGCCAGCATTCTCACAGCTGTGGTGGCGCTTGGCGGAATCATTCTCGTCCTGGAACGCCGCTTCCCACCCGCGCCGGATGAAACCGGCATGGAGTCCACACCTCTCCTCCACAGCGCACTCGGTGTGCCTTTCTCGACCGGCCAAGAGGAGCCTGACCGTATGGCTGGGCTCATGACGCCAACGCTTTCCGGGCCTGATACGGCTGACCCAAGCGCGTCGGTTCCATCTCCTCAAGGAGAAGCCGAGCCTGGCGCGCTTGAATCGGAAGCATCCGTTGTGGGAGAGGGAGATGAAGAAGAATGGGAGGAAGAACCAGAGATTCCGGTCATAGTAGAGGAAGAAAAGAATCAGATGTAGAGGATGAAGAGGAAGGAAAACCAAAGCCAGTGGAAGATAAAGACACTGAAAAGGAAGGAATAAGCACTACGATTTTTGCCCTGCGAACAACTGCGAACAGAGAAGATCAGGTCATGGATTTTATCACCTCGAATATTCAGAAGAAAAATCTTGCTGTCTATAGTATCATCAGACCGCATGGTATGCGTGGTTACATATTTCTTGAAGCTGATAAACGAACAGAGGCAGAACTTGCAGCTTACAACGTGCCATATGCAAGGGGAGTGCTTCCAAAAACAGTGGAATATAAGGAGATTGAACATATGCTCGAGCAGGTCAAGAGGGTTATCAATATCCAGAAGAATGATATTGCAGAGATTATCAGCGGTCCTTTCAAAAGAGAGAAATGTAAAGTTACTAGGATTGACAAAGCAAAAGAAGAGGTCATTGTCGAACTGTTGGAAGCAGCAGTTCCAATCCCCATCACTGTCAAGATGGATTCCATCAAGGTGATCCGTCGTGAAAGCAGTGAACCTAATGAGGATTTGAAGGAAGAAACCACTGAGTCTGAATACGGGAAGGATCAATATATGTTCTGATCCCTTTTTTTTCTATTTTTATTATCATCTTATTAGAAAAATACCAAATTAATCAAAAACTTTAAATATCTCTTGGCTGACTATCTGAGATTATGGTTAAAAAAAAAGGAGGAGGGGTTCTTCACACGCTTAAGGAAGGTGTTGAATCATTATCCGGGATGCTGTTCTCATTCTTCTCAGCAAAGATTGATGAAGAGGCCAATGTTATATTGCATAAGGTTGAAGGAAGAGTACGTGTACTGACTTTTAAGCCTTGGGAACACATTGATCTGATCATATTTTGGTGATGGACTTTCTATGCTGCCGGTATATGGATATACTTTGCTCAAGAGCCAGACTGCAAGCGGTACTCCCTAGATTAGCGCAGTTTTAAGCTCCCCCATGATTAAATAAAAAAAGAGCTTATTCAGAAATAATTTCCAAATAAGCTCTTCAGTTTTGTTCTCTACTTTAAATTTATTGTTATGTTTGAGTATTACTTACAGGCTACCACCTCCAAGGCCAGAAAATGCACCTTCAGGCAGTTGCCAATTGTCAGTAATAACGCTATCTGTCCATTCCTGGACTACTTTTTTGATGTGAATACGATTTTCATCAGTAACTCTTGTACGGCCCATTTTTACAAGCTCATCAAGGTTGTACTTATTGTCAATTGTAAAAGCCAGTTCAATCTCTATATCACGCAGTCTTTTTACAACCTTTGGGTCAATCTCTGAAAGAGTGCTCCAGTGATCGGGTAAAAAGAATATGCATGATCTACAAGACAGTCTAGGAAACCATGTATATGCTGGGTGAGGAACAATGCGATGTTTTTCAATAATACTCCAAACATCACGTTCCTTCCAGTCTATTACAGGTCGCCAGTGATGAACTAATCTGGATTTACTTGAACAACTGTGTAACTCCGTTTCAGCATATCTGCTTCGTGCCGGTGATTCTTCGCGGCGCTCTCCAGTTATCATTAAAATCTTTCGAGGATCTTCAATAGTTCCTTTCAGGTCCTCTCGATTATTAACAATTTTTCTGGTAACTGAGATTTTTCCAGTATCAGAGCACCAACGGGTTCTTAGACTTGCCGTTTTAGCCGGCCATCTCCTTCTTGTGGAAATACTTGCCATAGTAGTGGGAAGTCTGTAAACAATTGTTTCCTCATCGTTCTGATATAAAATATCATGTGACATGGCATTCTCTTTATAGAGTTCGCCATGGAAACCATATGCTCTCCACTGCCATTGAAGATTGATGCCCAAGTGCTTTGCAAGTTGCCTGACGTAGCCTTCTGTACTCGGCCAGTCCATTAACTCTTCGTAAGTATCACCACGTCCATCAATGGAGTTATGAATGATCTCCAGCTTTTCCCGGGAAATGCCCTGATCAAATAGATGGAGTATCATCGCAAGAGAATCCTTCCCGCCTGATGTTGCCAGCAGGACCTTATCGTATTCATCAAGGTTAAGCAGGTTGATTGTCTTAGGATGGATG
>CAZSPM010000420.1:0-2572 GCA_964608785.1 uncultured Eubacteriales bacterium | reverse complement strand
CGAGGCCGCAAAAGTAAATAATATATTCCAAGGTAAGTTAACCTTAAATTTTAGAGGATAAGAGAAATCATGGTTTATGTAAAGGCGAAAATCATCGGTAAATTAAAAGAAGGGCTTAAACTCGAAAATGTGAGAGCCGTTCCTTCTCAAGTTCTCATCAAAGGTCCGGAAAGCAAAGTCAGGGAAGATTACAAGGTAAGGACAAGTCCTATCGATATTTCCCTTCTGACAGAAACGACAGAACTTGAAGCAGACCTCATCCTCCCTGATCCTGACCTGAGACTGGCCTCCTCCCAGACAAAAGTAAAGGTAAGAATTTTGATTCAGGGAGAACAGCCTGAAGAGAAAAAAAAGAAGAAAAAAAGGTAAAAAAAGAGAAATAATTTTCCTCCTTGAATCCACCTCATTTTTAGCTATAATCTAGTCTTACAAATAGGAACGCTCAAATATGACGGAAAAACTCTTTGGAACAGATGGAATCAGAGGAGTTGCCGGCCAATTTCCCCTAGATTACTCCTCTGTCTTTGTCTTGGGAAAAGCTCTTATTTCCTTGCTTATTGAAAAAAGGCTAGAACCTCGGACAATCATCGGTCGAGACACTAGAGAGTCAGGAACCTGGATCGAACGAGCGTTATTCCAAGGAATTAACAACAGCCAGGGACAAACTGCATCAGCCGGAGTCATCCCCACATCTGCTATTTCCTTCTTGACAAAAAAATATGTCTTCTCGGCAGGAATCGTTATTTCTGCCTCTCACAATCCATATCAAGATAACGGCATAAAAATCTTCTCCTCTCATGGAACAAAAATTTCCCAGGAGTGGGAAAAGATACTCGAAAAGGCAATCAAAGAATCAAAAGAAAATGTCAAAGATGAAAAAATCAGAATCACTCCTGATTCCTCTCTCGGACAGGACTACATGGACTTCCTGAAAAACCAGTTTTCTCACGTAAACCTCAAGAAAAAAATGAAGATAATCCTCGACTGCTCCAACGGCGCCAGCTCTTTCCTTGCTCCAAGGATATTTCGAGATTTTGGCTTTGACGTAACGGCTATAAACAACACTCCTGATGGAAAAAACATCAATGCCAACTGCGGCTCTCTATTTCCTCAGAATCTAGCCAAGAAAGTCGTGAGTTACAATGCGGATATCGGTGTCGCCTATGATGGTGATGCAGATAGGGCCATCTGGATAGACGAAAAGGGCAATATCTTAAACGGGGATCATACGCTTTTAATCCTTTCTCAATTTATGAAAGAAAAAAAGCGCCTGAAATCTGATTATGTAGTAGCCACAACAATGAGCAACCTTGGCCTTGAAAAAGCTCTCGAAAAGCTTGATTTAAAGCTTTTCAGAACTCAAGTTGGTGACAAGTATGTCCTTGAACAAATGCTGAAGTCAAAAACTAATCTGGGAGGGGAGCAATCCGGTCATACGATTTTGCTTGATGATTGTCCGACAGGGGATGGTATTCTAACCACCATAAAGATGCTGGAAGTCATGGCAACCGAGAATGTCCCTCTATCAAAGCTAGTCGAAAATTACAAAGAATATCCTCAAGTCTTTGTGAATGTCCGGGTGGCGAATAAGATTAAGTTCAATAAATTCCCAGAAATTACAAAAACTATGGAAGAGATAAAAGTGAGATTAGGAGACACAGGCCGTTTGGATCTCCGTTATTCAGGCACTGAGCCACTAGCCCGAGTCATGATCGAAGGCATAGACAAAGAACAGATTCAACAATACGCCCAGCAAATGGCTGATGTCATTTCGAAACATCTGGGAGTAAAATAATTATAAAATGATAGGCAAGGAATAGGAGGGAGAAATGAAGCTTGCTGTCAACGTGGATCACATTGCAACCATAAGAGAGGCTCGAGGGAGCACCGAGCCTGAACCAGTGCTTGCAGCTCTGCTGGCAGAACAAGCTGGGGCAGAAGGTATTGTCTGTCACATAAGAGGCGACAGACGCCACATCAAAGAGCGGGATTTGAGATTGTTCGGCCAGGTTGTCAAAACAAAACTCAATGTGGAGATGGCGGCAACAGAAGAAATGAAGGAAATTGCACTGGAGATCATACCAGATGTCGTCTCTCTGGTTCCAGAGCGTGAAGAAGAATTGACCACTGAAGGAGGCCTGGATGTCCTCTCAAATGAGCAGCATCTCGCCCCGCATATCCAAGAGCTAAAAAATGCGGGAATAAGAGTCAGTATCTTTGTCGACCCCGATCTCAAACAGATCGAATCATGCCATAAGGCCGGTGTCGATTTAATCGAAATAAACACGGGAAAATATGCAGATTTAAAGCCAGGAGAAGAACGCCAAAAGGCATTAAATGAGATTAAAGAGGCCGCTGAGTATGGGCACAAATTGGGCTTAGAGATTCACGCCGGACATGGACTGGATTACAAAAATGTCCGTCCAGTTGCTGATATCCCAGAAATCACAGAATTCAGCATAGGCTTTTCCATAGTGGCTCGAGCAGCAATTGTCGGAATAGAAGAGGCTGTCAGAGAAATGATAGTCCTCATTGAATAGGACTCGTGGTCAGCATCGAGCAAGCGACAGAC
>CAZSPM010000419.1:0-2578 GCA_964608785.1 uncultured Eubacteriales bacterium | reverse complement strand
TTTAATATCCTGTAGTCAAGAGTCTTCGCAGTCGCTGATGTTGTTGAGGCTATGAGCTCTCATCGGCCTTATCGACCGTCTTTGGGTATTACAACTGCTTTAAATGAGGTTAAAAAGTATAGAGCTACTATTTATGATCCTAAGATTGTAGATGCCTGCCTGAAGTTATTTTTCGAGAAAAAGTTTAGATTTAACTGATTAAAGAGTGGAATTACCATTTCTGAATTAAAGATGAAAGACAAAAACAAAACAAAAAAACAACTCATCAATGAGCTAGCGAAATCACGACAGAGAATCAAGAAATGCGAATCCTCAAAATCAAGGCAAACTCGCAGGGAAAAGGTCTATAAGGAATCTGAGAAAAAATATCAATTATTGGTCGAATCCACAAAGGATATGATATTTACAGTCGACCTAAAGGGCAACTTCCTGTTTGTTAACAATGCATTCAAGAAAAATTTGGGATATTCAAAAGAAGAAATAAAAAAAATAAACGGATTTAAGTTACTCCATCCAGAGGATTTGGCAAGGGTAAGTGAGGAGTTTGCTCTTTTGGTAGAAGGTAAAAATGTTGATAACATGGAATACAGATATAAGACTAAGAGCGGTTCCTTCATCCATATTCTAAATAACGCTTCTCCCTTATTTGACTCGCATGGAAACGTTATCGCTGCCTTTGGTGTCGCCAGAAATATCACCCAACGCAAGAGGATGGAGGAGGAACTTAGAAAAGCCCATGGCAAGCTGGAGCAACGCGTAAAAGAGCGTACTTCTGAACTGTTGAATGCAAACAGGAAACTAAAAAAGGAAATTGAAGAGCGTAAACAGATGGAAGAAGCGCTGAAAGAATCGGAGGGGAAATTCAGAAACCTCGCTGAGAAATCCCCAAACATGATCTTCATCAATAAGAAAGGCAGGATTGTCTATGCCAATAAGAGATGTGAAAAGATTATGGGATACAAAAGGGATGAATTCTATTCATCTGATTTTGAATTCTTGCGCCTGATTGCGCCAAAATCCATAGGAATAATAAAGTCAAGTTTTGCCACGCACATGAAGAATAAAGAGGTCAAGCCATTTGAATACACCCTTATCACAAAAGATAGGAAAAGAATTGAGGCGATACTCACTACAAAATTGATCAATTATGAAGGAGAGAAAGCAATCCTTGGAATAGTAACCGACATCTCCGAGCGCAAGCAGGCAGAGGATAAGCTGAGAGAGAGCGAGAAAAAGTATCGAAGCGTTGTGGAAAATGCCAATGATGCAATCTATATAATCACACCAGAGGGCTTTATATATATCAACCCTGCATTTGAAGAATTAACCGGATATTCATCAAAGAAAGTCAGCAGCAAGGAATTCAATTTCTGGGATATCATTCATCCCGACGACATAAAATTGATTAAAGGCAGAGAGGCGGCAAGAAGAAGAGGAGAGAAAGTGCCCAGCAGATATGAATTCAGAATCATAGCCAAAGATGGAAAAACAAAGATAGTTGAGCCAGCAACAGTGGATATAGGCAAAAAAGGAGAAGCAAAAGTACTGGGCATTTTGAGAGATGTCTCTGAGCGCAAACGGATTGAGGACGCACTGAAAGAAAGGGAGGAGAAGTATCGGGACCTCGTAGAGAATTTAAACGATATCATCTATGCTGTGGATGAGAAGGGAATGATAGCCTATATCAGCCCAGTTGTACAATCATTAATCGGATACAGTCCATCAGATCTTATTGGCCAATCTTTCGCCGAATACATCTATCAGGAGGACTTATGGAGCAGCATGGAGGGCTTTCAGAAAGTCCTATCTGGCCATTACACAACAGGCGAGTATCGGATTCTTACCAAATCCGGTGAAATCTGTTGGATGCGTACTTCCAACCGACCGATTTTTAAGGAAAAGCGAGTGGTTGGAGCACACGGAGTACTGACAGACATAACAGACCGCCGGCGGGCGGAAGAGGAGGTCATTTTACAGAGCAAGTTTAATGAACTAAGAGCAGATATCTGGAAGAGAGCTTCTGACCCAGCATTAACAGAAGAGACAGATTTGATTCAAATCCTTCTTGATGCCGTAGGGCCAGCCGTGGATGTCAGCCGGGCCACTTACCTGCTATTTATTCCTGAGAAAAATGCTTTTATTGCTGAGTTGCAGTGGTCTAAGGAAGGAATAGGCGACAGTCTTGGAGAAGATATATCGCTGGATACAGCCAAGCATTTTTTCGGCAGGAGTTTCATAGAGATTCCTAAAGACATTGACAAGATCATAAAAGCTCCGGTCATAAGAAAAGCTGTGAAACTTTATTCTTCGACTAAATTAAAGAAACATAATATAAGATCCTACTTAATTGTTCCTTATGGAGATATTAATAAGCCCAAAGGGCTTTTCACTTTCTCTGAATGTGAGAAGGATAAAGAATGGAAAGGGTTGGAGAAAAAAATTCTCTCAGAAGTCGTTAATATCGCAACGATGAAGGCCGAGCAAATAAAGGCTCAAGAGAAAATCAAGGCATCGCTCAAGGAAAAGGAAGTGCTGCTGAAAGAAATTCACCATCGTGTCAAGAATAATATGCAGATCA
>CAZSPM010000418.1:0-2588 GCA_964608785.1 uncultured Eubacteriales bacterium | reverse complement strand
TTTCAGGAATTTAAAGAATTATATGGCCAAACTATTATTTGTGGTTTTGCCCGCATCATGGGTTATCCTGTCGGTATTCTGGCCAACAATGGAGTCTTATTTTCAGAGAGTTCTCTTAAAGGAGCTCATTTTGTGACTCTTTGCTCCATGCGGAAAATTCCTATTCTATTCCTCCAGAATATTACTGGATTTATCATCGGGAAGCAGTATGAACATGGAGGAATTGCCAGAGATGGAGCCAAGTTGGTCCATGCCGTCGCTAATGCGGATGTTCCCAAGTTTACAATTATTGTCGGCGGTTCCTATGGAGCAGGCAATTATGCCATGTGCGGACGGGCTTATGCTCCGCGTATTCTCTGGATGTGGGCCAATGCCCGTATCAGCGTTATGGGCGGCGAGCAGGCCGCTAATGTTCTTTTGACCATAAAACTAAAAAGATTGAAGGAACAGGGAAAAAAGCTTTCTGAAAAAGAGAAGGAAAAATTGATGAAGCCTATCCTGAAGAAGTATGATCAGGAGGCAAGTCCATATTTCAGCACGGCCAGAATCTGGGATGATGGGATTCTTGATCCCTTAGAAACAAGAGAAGCACTGGCATTAGGTATCTCTATGAGCCTAAATGCTCCCATTCCTGATTTTAAAGTTGGAATTTTCAGGATGTGAGATAGCAATGGGCTCTTATAAGACGATCACATTTGATAAAGAAGAAAGGATTGCCAGGGTCTGTTTCGACCGGCCTGAAATTCACAATGCCTTCAACTCTTCGATGATCCGCGAGCTTGATGATGTTTTTGAGAAGATCGAATCCGATAAATCGATTCGCGTTGTCATCTTGACTGGCCATGGGAAATCTTTCTGTGCCGGAGCTGACATTAACTGGTTGCGAGAAATCATTGATTATTCTTTCGAGCAGAATTTGGAAGAATCCTTGGAGCTAGCGGAAATCCTTCATAAGATTTATGTTTTGCCTAAGCCAACCATTGCCATGGTCAACGGAACAGCTATTGGAGGAGGAACAGGCTTTCTATCTGTCTGCGATATAGCAGTGGCCTCAGAAGAGGCCCAATTTGGCTTGAGCGAGGTAAAGATCGGGCTTGTCCCTGCTGCTATTTCACCTTATGTTATTCACAGGATAGGGGAGAAGAATGCCAGGGAGTATTTTTTGACAGGAGAAAGAATTTCATCGCAGAAGGCTTTTGAGATAGGGCTTGTGAATAAGGTTGTCCCTCTGGCGAAGCTCAATGAAGCAGTGGATGAGACAGCCAAACGTCTCTTGACATCAGGTCCAGAGGCTATTGCCAGTTGCAAGGAACTGATTTACAGGGCGCCTCGGATGAGCTTTGAGGAAGCGAAGACCTATACGGCCCGAGTGATCGCTAATTTAAGAGTGAGCAAAGAAGGCCAGGAAGGAATGTCTGCTTTTTTAGAAAAAAGAAAGCCGAGTTGGACAAAAGGGGAAGAGAACAAAACACAAAATACAAATGAGAAAAAAGATAAAAAACAGTAGTGATACAGTAGGGGCTTGATCTATCAACCCCACCTTTTGGATGAATAATGATAAAGAAAATATTAGTGGCCAATCGAGGCGAGATTGCTGTCCGGATCATCAAGGCCTGTCAGGAATTGAGCATACCAACTGTTGCTGTTTATTCTGAAGCTGATCGGAGAAGCCTCCATGTTCAGATGGCTGATGAGGCTCTCTGTATCGGACCTGCGCCGGCTATTGAAAGCTATCTCCATATGGGCAGGATAATCCAGGCGGCTCACGAGACCGGTGCTGAAGCCATTCACCCAGGGTATGGCTTTCTGGCTGAAAATGCTGAGTTTGCTAAAAGGTGTGAGAAAGAGAATATTATTTTCATCGGACCGAATTCCAAGGCTTTAAAATTGGTCGGGGATAAGGTTCGCTCTCGGCAGACTATGGAAAAGGCAGGAATCCCGATTATCCCTGGGATGAAAGGGGTTGCGAAGGATTTTTCTGAGTACAAAAAAGAAGCGCGAAAGATAGGATATCCGGTGATGATCAAAGCTTCTGCAGGCGGCGGTGGAAAGGGGATGAGGATTGTCTATGATTCTAAGGAGTTGAAACCTTCGCTTGAAGCAGGAATGCGGGAAGCTAGAGCAGCCTTTGGTGATGATTCTGTCTATCTGGAGAAGTACATAGAAGAACCCAGACATGTGGAGTTTCAAGTTCTCTCCGACAATCATGGGAACAGAGTTCATCTCTTCGAGCGGGAATGCTCTATCCAGAGAAGATATCAGAAAATTGTGGAGGAGACTCCTTCTCAGGCCCTGACTCCTGAGCTTAGAGCCGAAATGGGAAAAACAGCAAAGAAGGTCATCCAGGTCTCCGGGTATAACAATGCCGGAACAGTTGAGTTCCTTCTGGATAAGAATAGGAACTTCTATTTCTTGGAGGTCAATGCCAGGCTTCAGGTTGAACATCCTGTCACAGAGCTGATAACAGGGGTGGATCTGGTACACCAACAGATTTTGATTGCCTCAGGAGAAAAGCTTCCTTTCTAACAGGCGCAATTAGAGCAGAAGGGCCAATCCATAGAATGGCAGCTCTATGTAGATGTTAAGGA
>CAZSPM010000417.1:0-2589 GCA_964608785.1 uncultured Eubacteriales bacterium | reverse complement strand
GAGTACGAGAGTGAGAATAGATGTCACGTCCGCGAGTAATCTCTGCAGTCAGAGCAGCTACCTCAATGGTCAATTCTGAAACTTTCTTTCCAAAGTACAAGCGGGAGGCTGCTTCTACACCGTGAGCTCCATGACCAAGGTCAAATTGATTGCAGTACATAGTAAGGATTTCTTCCTTTGAATATTCCTTCTCGAGTTGGAGAGCAAGCATCCATTCTTTTACCTTACGGCGAACTGTCTTTTTCCGGTGAAGCAGAAGTGTCCTCACCAATTGTTGACTAATGGTGCTTCCGCCCTCCAAGCTTCTAGGCCTCCATATTTTTTTGACGTCCTCCTTCAAAGCCCGTAAGACCCCACGATAATCAATCCCTTTGTGGTTGAAAAATCTTGGATCTTCTGTAGCGATAATGGCCTTTTTCAGTATTTCTGGGATTTCGTTATAAGGGATCTCTATTCTTTTTTGCAAAGCATACTCCCCGATAACTTCACCTTCATCAGAATAGATATAGGTGATAATGCCAGGCTCAAAGTTTTCCAATTCAGCAATGGAGGGAAGATTCTGCCGGATGGCTACATAGGCACCCAGCATGGTTCCGAATATGCAGGCAGAAGAAAAAAGAATAATAAAGAGAGCTATTTTAAGGACTTTTCTCAGGTTAAATTTCTTGGCCTTTTTATTTTTTTTAACGGGCCTTTTCTTAGGTGCCATCAAATAAAATATAACAAATTAACAAAAGGGATACAATGGGGTCAGACTTGAATAACTTGAATACCCTTTGGGGTCAGGCCTTTAAAACTTTCTGTCATTCCCGCATAAGCGGGAATCCAGAAAGTGGATAGTCTTGGATTCCTGTGGAGCTTGTGCTCGCGAAGGCGGGTAGCAGGAATCCAGAAAGGTAATAGTCCTGGATTCTTGCATGGATTCCTGTTTCCACAGGAATGACAGAAAAGAATGCGAAACTTATGAAAGCCTGACCCCAAAGGCAAGTTATTCAAGCTTGACTCCGAAGACGAAGATATTTAAGCACAAGGTTTTCCACTTCTTCAGAAATCTTTTCTTTTGGTCTCAGTGCATTAATATGTATGATATTTTCGTCTTTCAGGCTTCTAAATATTTTTCTGACTTCAACCAGATAATCCTCACGTTCAAAAAGTTTGTCTTTCTTTTTTCGGTCCAGTATGCGCTCTAAACCTCTTTTTGCTTCGATATCGAAAATGAAAACCAGGTCGGGCTTCACCACAAATTCTTCGTTCATTGTTCTGATCAGTTCCCTATCGATCCCCTTTGCCCCTTGATAAGCTATCGTTGAATAATAGTATCTATCCAAAATGACAACTTTTCTCTTCCCAAGAGCCGGTTTTAAATTTCTTTCCACATTTTCTCTTCTATCTCTCTGGAACAATTCCAATTCTTCCTCCGGAGAGAGAGAATTAGGAAGCAGAGCTCGTTTTTTAATTTCACATCCCCATTTGCTCTTGGACGGTTCTCGAAAAAAGGCTACATCATATCCTTTCGTTTTGAGTCTATCCAAGAGAATTTCGGCCTGAGTGGATTTCCCGGCTCCGTCGATACCTTCGAAGACAATCAGGACACCTTTCTCCAGAACCATTTTCTTCATATTTGGTGATGATATCCTTAATGAATTTTTAATGCAACTTTTCTGGATTAAAAGAGTTTTTAATACGTAGACTGATTGAATTTTCCGGATGGTTATGCTATTTTAAAATTTAGTATTTAGGAGGAAGAGAAATGAAAAAAATAACTTTGATAGCTCTAATCAGCTTTTTAGCGGGAATCATTATAGCTGCCACAATCTTTGTCTACTTTCCTGAAAAGAATTCCCCAAAAAGCTTTCTAGAAGAAAATCCCTCTCTTTCATTAACATCCAATCTCTTTGCTTCTCCTTCTCCACAAAGAAAGCCTGATTTAAATTTCGTCAATATCGCGGATAAAATTGCCCCTGCTGTTGTCCAAATTACAGCCGTGAAAGTGGAAAAAAGAAGAGTTACGAGTCCCTGGGATGATTCGCCCTTTGACGATTTTTGGGATAGATTTTTCAACATCCCCAGGGGAAGAGAGCGAGAGTATCGTTCTGAATCCAGAGGGACAGGATTTTTTATTAGTACAGACGGATATATCCTGACCAACAATCATCTAGTGGAAAAGGCTGAAAATGTGACTATTCTCTCTCACCAGGACAAGGAATATAAAGCCAAGGTCGTCGGTACAGATGCCAATACGGATATTGCCTTGATAAAAATAGATGATAAGGATTTAACTTTTGCCGAACTTGGAGATTCCGCCAAGTTGCGCGTAGGAGAATGGGTATTAGCTATTGGAAATCCATGGGGGTTGGATCACACAGTTACGGCAGGCATTGTCAGCGCAAAGGGAAGACAGATTTCAGGAAGTTTGCCTCTTCAAGACTTTATTCAGACAGACGCTGCCATAAATCGCGGAAACAGCGGCGGCCCTCTGGTGAATATGCAGGGGGAAGTTGTCGGGATAACGAGCATTATCTATTCTCCCTCAGGAGGAAACATCGGCATCGGCTTTGCTATTCCCTCCAATCTTGCCAAAAAAGTTGT
>CAZSPM010000416.1:0-2592 GCA_964608785.1 uncultured Eubacteriales bacterium | reverse complement strand
TCAGTTTCTCCTCTTCTGAATCAAAGCTTAATGATCCTGAGACCCGAGTGAGTTCATGGGAATATCATAAGAAGCTTAAAAGCGAGTCGATTTTTAAAAACCTGAAATGGCGGGCAGTCGGTCCTTCATTCCAGGGAGGGAGAATCTCATGTATTGATGTTCCTCTGGATAATATTTTCACTCTCTACGTTGGTGCTGGAGCGGGGAACATATGGAAGACCACCAATCTCGGAACCACCTGGGAGCCCATCTTTGAGAATGAATCCACTTTTACTATCGGAGATATTGCCATTTCTAAGTCAAATCCTGAGGTCATCTACGTTGGAACTGGCGAAGGACTCATGGCAAGAAGCTCTTATGCGGGAACAGGAGTCTTTAAATCAGCGGATGGAGGAAAGACATGGAAAAACGTGGGTTTGCGTGATACTCACCATATTGGCCGTGTGGTTGTAGACCCGAAAAATTCTGATATCGTGTATGTCGCGGCTATCGGACATTTATATACAGCTAATAAGGAGAGGGGACTGTTTAAGACATCCAATGGAGGAGAGACTTGGGAAAAGGTACTCTATATCACTGATAAGGCAGGAGTTGTGGATGTAATCATTGATCCCTCTGATAACAACACGTTGTATGCCGCCGCATGGGAAACAGGCCGAAAAGCATGGAATTATTTAGAATCCGGAGAGGGAAGCGGGATTTATAAAACTCTAGATGCTGGTCAGACCTGGAAGAAGCTGACAAATGGATTTCCATCCAGCAAACATGTTGGCCGAATCGGGCTGTCTCTGGCGCAATCAAAACCGAACGTTATCTATGCTCTGCTCGACAACCAGGCGCCACGGACAGAAGAAAAAAAGAAAGAGGCGGGCTCGGGCCTGACTATTCTTCAATTGGAGAAGATGACAAAGGAAGAATTTTTAAAAGTTAAACCAGAAACCTTGAATCAATTTTTGGGAGAGAATGGTGTGCCCCGTGAATACACGGGCGAGACAGTTTTCGAAATGGTCACAAAGGGAGAACTGACGCCAAATTCCTTAGCTCAATACCTTCTCAACCTCTGGGCTGACCGGAAACTTCATGTGACCAATGTCATTGGCGGAGAAGTCTATCGATCAGACGATAAAGGGGAAACGTGGAAAAAGGTGAATCAAGGGTATCTAGACCATTTCTTTGCCACATATGGCTATTCTTTCTGCGATATCCGGGTATCCCCAGATGATGAAAATAATATTTATATCTGTGGTATTCGTATTCTTGCTTCAAATGATGGGGGAATAACCTTTGAGCATATTGGTGGAAAAGGTGTACATGTTGACCATCATGCGCTCTGGATTGATCCAGAAAATCCAGACAGATTGATTCTCGGGAATGATGGAGGCCTGAATTTTTCCTATGATAGAGGAAAAACATGGCAGGATATAAAAAACATGCCGATAGGAGAATTCTACACAGCTTTTGTGGATATGGATACACCTTATAAGATCTACGGTGGACTGCAGGATAATGGAACTGTCTATGGACCGAGCAGCCATGCTACAGAGTATGGAGTAGAAGATCCTTGGAGACACATCGGTGGGGGCGATGGATTTTATGTGCAGGTTGATCCCACGGACCTCAACACTGTTTATTTTGAATACCAATTCGGCAACCTCATGAGAAAAAACCTGAAAGATGGCTCTGTTAAAAGCATTATGCCTAAATCAAAGATCGGAGAGCCACCTTTGAGGTTCAACTGGATGACTCCTTTCCAGCTTTCTCATCATAATCCTTACATCCTTTATTGTGGAGCAAACAGACTTTTCAGGTCTTTAGACCGGGGAGACAGATGGAGATGTATTAGCCCGGACTTAACGACTAATCCAGGGCCTGAGAAACGGGGAGATATTCCATACGGGACGATCACCTCAATCTCAGAGTCACCGCTCAAGCCCGGATTGATTTATGTTGGAACAGACGATGGCAATGTTCAGGTTACCAGAGACGACGGTGTGGCCTGGGCAAATATTTCAAAGGATCTTCCGGATAAATGGATTAGCCGAGTCGCAGCGAGTGCCTATAAGGAAGGAACAGTGTACGTCACATTAACTGGATACAGGGAAGATGATTTCGAGAAATATCTCTACATGTCAACCGATTATGGCAAAACCTGGAAGTCTCTGGCCTCGAATCTTCCCTCTGAGTCGGTCAATGTTATCAGAGAAGACCCGAAGATAGAAAACATTCTTTATGTCGGGACTGATTTAGGAGTTTATGTATCAATGGATAAGGGGAGAAGCTGGTACTCGCTCTGCAATAATCTACCGACAACCCCTGTACACGATCTTGTTATCCATCCCCGGGATAATGAATTGGTCATTGGAACCCATGGGAGAAGTGTTTTTGTGATGGATGTTGAATATATCCAAAAATTTAATGAGGAAATATTGGGTAAAGATGCCCATCTTTTTGATATTAAACCTGCAAGGATTCCTCGTAGCAGAGGTTATCGAGGAGAATGGAGTCAGGAGAAGCTTGAGGAAGCATATATTTATTATTATTTAAAAGAACCTAACGAGGTCAAGATTTCAATATTTGAAAATACGGGAAAAG
>CAZSPM010000415.1:0-2606 GCA_964608785.1 uncultured Eubacteriales bacterium | reverse complement strand
GAGTCTTTCATATTTCTGGTTTCCTGCTTCCGCAGGAATGACATTTTGTAAAACAGGTATTAATATTTACAACTAAATGGGAGATGAACCAAATTCTATTGTCCAATTGATAGTGCTTTGGCCTTCTTTTTCAGGGAGGCTCGCGAATTTCACTTCAAGGACACCGGCAGTCTCCTTATGAAAGAGAATCTCAGAGTTGGCATCGACCTTGGATACAGCCATCCCTTCTGGCACATGGATAAATATTGAGTAGGGTTCACCTTCTGGGACATGGGAAGAGCCGCTTAAGGAGGAATTCTGTTTGTTCCAGGAAAGTTTTTTTATACTGACAGCTCCTGTGATATGGCGTGAGGCGGCTAAAAGCTGTGGTATTTTGAGTACGCGTCTGATGAAATAAACACTAGTGCCATGGGCGGGGATCGTTGAGGTAATATGATCCCTTGTGATTTCCTTGAATTTTTGACTCCAGAAATCAAAAACCAAATACTCCTTTCCCGTGTCCAACCCAAGGTCCTTTTCCAGATCAATTGTACTGGTTTGCTCTTCATCGGCCCAATTGAACACCGATACAACATCATAGATTCCTGATTCAGCATTGACTTTTAGGTCGAGGGCTCTGGGAAACTCCTTAACTTTTGGACAGCACCAGACAACCCCCTCTCTTTTATTGGATTCAATTCTGTAAGGATAGAGGTCAATCGGTACTATCGGAGTAGTGGGAATTGTCCTTCTGTACAGGTCTAATCTTCTTGGAGGGAGCTTTCCCATGAAATCACTGGCCATGAAGAGTTGCCCTGTCAATGCAATCGCAGAGACAATTGTCCTTCCTTCATCCAAAGTCAGGGGATTTCGAACCATGACTGTATCCGGATCACAAAACCATGTGATATTATTGAGATAATTGGCTCCGAAGAGGGAGTGGAAATAGGTTTGCATGGACATGCGGTTCTTCTTTTCCGGGTACCATACTGCTCTATCGTCGCCGCCGGTACGAGAGCCATCGAAAATTCCGAAACAGAGGCCAACTTCATGCATCGCACAGCCAAGGATATACACATCAGGCCCTAATGTCTCCCGCAGCGCTTCTTGCACCTCTACATAGAGTTCTCTGCTTCCTTTTGTCGGGTCATAGGCTCTCTCCTTGTTCTTGTCATAGTAATCCATCCATGTTCCCCATCCAGCATCCTTAAGATATTCAAGTCCCCAATCCTCTTTTAAAGTTGTGAACATTGGTTTGAGGTGCTTTTCAATCACTTCAGGGTTGCTGTAATCGAGCCTGACCTCAGTGTCATCGGCGGTACAGCAGGCGCTGGATAGATTCCCGTCCTTGTCCCGAAGGAAATAGTTATCCGGGTATTTTTCCGCACATTCTGGATGGGCATAGTTGGCCCCATAAGCGTTTAGCCAGAGGCCGGGCTTTAATCCTTTACTCTTTATGTACTCGAAAACATACTTTCCATTCTGTGGAAAGGTCTCCTTGGTCCAATCGAGATAACTCGCCTCGTTGCCTCTGGTAAAACAGGCATCGAGTTGGATGTATTCCAATCCATAGGGCTTTAGATATTTGGCAAGAGCATCGGTCTCCTTGACCATATCCGCCTCAGTCGTTCCCATGTAATAACAATACCAACTGCACCAACCTGCAGGGGCGGTCTTGAATCGTTTCGGCATGGGTTTGTAATATTTGAGTCCCAAAGTATTTATGTAATAGTCAGGAGTGAGGGAAAGCGCAGTGCCTTCATTGACAGGAAGATCGACATCCATCAGCGTTTCGTCGGTAGGATTCCGACTGAGAACGCTTTTTTCTGGAAATTGGATGAGTGTGCCTGTTTCACGGTCAAACAGGCTGCATATGTTTCGAGAAGAAACAAATCCCAAAGATGTATATATTATCCCGTTATCCTGACTTTCCACCCTGGCAGGAATCCTACTTTCTGGAGCTGGCGCAATGCCCTGAAGTCGAGCATTATCTGCAGAGCAGCTTATATCGATTTTTTCTTAGATTATTACAAACTCCCAGGTTATGACTTCTGGCTTGCTTGTAGTGATTATTAGCTCATCATTTTCCGATTTTACACTCCATTCTGAAAGGCTCGAGAATACATTATTCTCTACGAAGCCTAAGCGGATATCTTTTATAATAAGCCCCAAATCTTCATGATTCACAGTCAGGATTTCTTGCTTTTTGTCGATCTCAATGCTCCAACCATTTCGATTGAATACCGAGGGCTTCGAGGCGCAACTCGAGAACAGCCCAATCGCGATAATTACAAGATAAAAGCTGGATAAATAGTTCTTGAGATTAGATTTAGTAATCATTTAATTACTCCTTCGTGGTTCATAATAGTTCACCCTTCCCCTTTTCTTTGATTTCTTCGACGATGTCTTTCACTTTCTGATCCTGGCTCTTGTGGGCGATAAGGAGGGCGTCGTCGGTATCCACGACAATGATGTCCTTGATCCCTATAAGGGTTGTTAATTTATTTGGATTAAAAATGAGGCAATTTTGAGAGTCCAGGAGGATGCCCTCGCCTCTCAGAGCATTTCCATCCTTATCTTTGGGCCAAATGTCTACTAAGGAAGACCAGGCTCCGACATCGGACCAG
>CAZSPM010000414.1:0-2614 GCA_964608785.1 uncultured Eubacteriales bacterium | reverse complement strand
TTCATCGCTGTATGATGAAGAAGAACTCGAGAGTATTATGCTCGACATTTCAAATCTCGAAGGACAAATTCAATTCATCAAACAACTGGATGAAGCTTGCATTTATGAACTGCATTACTTTCCTAAAGAGCACAAAAAAGAACTTCTAAAGGTTAAACCAAGGCTCTTGCCTAAGGACGGCTGGGCAGCAGATTCCAACGTTAACAGAGGAAATGTCAAGTATGCTGTGGATGGAGACATTTCGACAAGATGGCACATAAGAGGTCGCGAATATGATGTTTTTTTTAAATTCGACCTAGGTCAAATCTATCATATTAAAGGAATTTCAATGAAGTCGGGGAAGAACTCTTATGAGTATCCAAGATCTTACAGAGTTGAACTTTCAGCCGATGGCGTAGAATGGATACAAGTAGCCCAGGAAGAAAACTCAATGCTTCCCATCACTGCTTTTTTAAAGCCTAAAGATATTTCCCTGGATATAACCTTCTCATCCACAACGGCAAGATATGTAAAAATAACAAACACTGAAAAAAAAGCAGAGGATAGATGGTGGTCTCTTTACGAGATAGAATTCTTTGAATGAATAAATGTGGGTTTGATGAATCAAGCCCCTGCCTTTTTATTTTCCGCCTATCTGAGTTGACTTGATCCGAAAAGTCGGGGAAGTGAACCTCCGATTCAAATCGAGATCATCCCCTATCATATCAATACTATTCAGCATTTCCTCTGCTGTGCCAGCAATAGTCAGCCCTCTCACGGGAAATGCAATCTTTCCGTTTTTCACCCAGAAGCCTGAAGCGCCTCCACTGAAATTTCCGTTAACAGGATTTATCCCGTATCCGGTTACTCCTTTAAGCAGCAGTCCATTCTCTGTTGCACTAATGATTTCCTATGGAGAGCTTTCTCCGGCCGCTATATAGAAGTTATGATGACCTATACCTGGGAGACTTGTAAAGCCCCCTCGAGATGCATTCCCTGTGCTTTTTACTCCAGCTCTTTTTGCTGCGATAGTGTTGTACATAAAACCTTCCAGAACTCCTTTATCCACAATGATCCTCTTCTGGGTCGGCACTCCTTCACCATCGAAAGGTTTACTCCCCAGACCTTTCTTAACTGTAGCATCGTCAATGATTGTCAAAAGGTCTGACGCGATTTTTTGATCGATTTTTTTTGCCAGAAAGCTGGCGCCCTGGAGCACACGCTCACCGTTTATGGCTCCCAGAACACCTCCCAAGATCGCCTGTGCGACATCAGGATCAAAAATGACCGAAGCTTTTTGAGTCTTAACCATTTGAGGATCGAGCATTTCATAGGCATCCCTTGCTGCCTTTTCTGCGACTTCCTCGGGGGGGGTTCAAATCAGTAAAATAGCGTCTGGAACAGGACTCTCTCCCTGAAGACTTCTGTTCACCTTTTTCAGAAACAACCGAAACCCCGAAAGAACAGGCTGACATTTTAGAATTCTTCAGAAGACCATTGGAGTTTGCAAGAAAGACTTCTCCTTCTCCTTCCCTATATCTCGCTCCTGCACTCTTGGTTATCCGAGGATCCTTCATCGCTAATTCTTCCACTTTTTTTATTAGCCCGATTTTTTTGTCCGTTGAAACTTGAGCAATACGAGGATCATAGAGATCTCCAACTGCTGTCACTCCTTTATCATCAGGAAGGACGTTGTTTTCATCGGGTGTTGTATTGCTGGCAAACCGGATCGCGCTTTCAATCGCATTATCCAGGGCTGCGTCTTGAAAATCATTGCAACTTGAAAAGGCCATCCTTCCCTTTACAAAAACTCTAAAACCAACCCCACGGGAAGATGTCTCTTGGACAGTCTCGACTTCTCCATTGCGTACCCGGATGTTGAGATTACGTCCTATCTCCATGTAAATCTCGGCTCCATCAGCTCCTTTTTTCAGACATATTTTAATAAGTTGATGAAGGACATCTTTATCCTTGGATCATAATCAAGGGCGGCTTGATTGGCGCGTTCCATAACTTCCAAACGCTTCTCATCTGCTACCTCTCCAAGAGGCAGTTTGACAGTGATAAAAGATTTGCGCTCAGCCTCCCGGATATCCACAGATTTTATAGCTTTTAGTACCTCTGGCAATATAAGAGGCAACTTCTGCAGCTTTGGCAAGCTTTTCCTCGGTGATATCATCGGTGTAAGCATATCCAGTCTTGTCACCAAATATCACTCTCACACCAGCACCTTGACTGATGCCGAAAACTGCGCTCTTAAACTTGGATTCCTCCATTAGTATCCTGCGGGAAATTCTATTCTCCACATAAACATCAGCAAATTCGCCTCCTTTTTCAAGAGTTTTGCTGATAGTTCTATTTAGAATCTGTGGGTCCAACTCTATTCTGACACTGACCTGTTTCTGCCCCTTGCAGGATAAAAGCTGCATCATCAGAGAAGGCGTGGCTGCAAGAGCTACCCCTCCCTTAAGGCCTATCTGGAGAAATTTTCGCCGAGGAATATCCTCCACAAAATAACGTTTTAATTTCATGTTTTGCCTCTTTTTTAATTTTTAATTTATCAATGGGGTCAGACCTTTAAAACTTTAGTAATTCTTTGGGTTCCAGCGGGGTTGAAAAAAATGTCATTCCCGCA
>CAZSPM010000413.1:0-2617 GCA_964608785.1 uncultured Eubacteriales bacterium | reverse complement strand
CCATCTTTTTCCCAACTTCAAGGCTTCCTACCTCATCATGTTTATCCAGTGCATATGCTGCGTTTGCTGTTGCGGCATTGATGGCTTCTTCGATGCTCATTCTCATTGTGAAAACAGCAAGCTGTAGGACAAATAACATAGATTCTGTCATGGAGCTTCCCGGATTAAAATCTGTGGCCAGAGCGACGATCCCCCCTTCTTCAATGAGTCGACGTGCAGGGGCTCTCTTCTCTTGCATGAGGAAGAAAGGTACTGCAGGGAGAAGTGTCGCCACTGTCGAGCTTTCTGAGAGCTTTTTTATCCCTTCTTCTGTTATTGCTAGGAGATGATCAGCGGAGCTTGCTTCCTCCTCTGCAGCGAGTTGGGCTCCGCCGATAGGGGAGAACTCATCGGCATGGATCCTGATTTTGAATCCGGCTTTTTTAGCTGTTCTGACTAGTTCTCTTGTCTCTTCTAGAGAAAAGACACCCTCTTCACAGAATACGTCAAAGAATTCTGCCAGATTTTTTTCTTTAACAAGGGGAAGAATTTCTTGGACGAGCAGCCTGATATAGTCGTTTTTCCTCGACTTGTATTCTTCGGGAATCTCGTGGGCTCCCATGAAAGTCGGCACAATATCAATCGGATGAATTTTATCCAGCTCATGGAGCGTTTCGAGCTGTTTTATTTCGTCTTCGAGGTTCAAACCATATCCGCTCTTAGCTTCTATTGTCGTTGTGCCAAGGAGGAGCATCTGATCGAGTCGCCGAAGACAGAGAGCCTGAAGCTCTTCTTTTGAGGCTTTGCGTGTCGCTTTGACAGTGGTTTGAATCCCCATCCCCTTTTCTACCAATTGCTGGTATGTGAATCCGTTAAGACGGAGGATAAATTCTTCCTCCCTTGTTCCAGCAAAGGGGAGATGGGTGTGGGAGTCAATAAAACCTGGGAGGCCGAGAAGTCCGCTTCCGTCAATGGAAATACCGTTATCTATTAGCTGGACTTCTTCTCTGAACTTTTTTTCATCTCCGACAAAAACAATCCTTCCTTCTAAAGAAGCGATACATACTTTCTTCAGAAGCCCCACATCTTGGAGGATTTTCTTTCTTTTAGGTATTGCCCCTCCACAGATGAGAAGATGGTTACAGTTTGTGACGACGAGATCAGCTGATTTCACCGGGCGTTTTTCTTAATGGAGTCTGTTTGTTTTTCCTGATGAAAGAGGGTGTTTCATACGGTTCCCACTGTTTTTCCCAGGAGGGTCTGTTCCAGAGAATTTCGCTTCCCTTTGGCTCGAATAGATAGGGAGGCGTCTCATTCTGAACCTCGAAGGGAGGAGGAGTTTCCCTTCGGGCAGGAGAGATATCTTCGGGAGTGACCATTTCCTTTTGCTGCAGCTGCTCAAATCCCGTGGCTATCACGGTTACCTTCACCATTTCATTCAAGCTTTCGTCTATGACGGTGCCAAAGATGATGTTGGCCTCTGAATGTGCCAGGCTGTGAATAAGCTGAGACGCCTTAGACACTTCATGCAGAGTGACATCCTTACCGCCAGTAATATTTATGAGTACTCCTTGAGCTCCTTCTATCGATGTGTCGACTAAGAGGGGGCTCGATATGGCTTTTTGGGCCGCATCGACAGCTCTGTTCTCTCCGGACGCTAATCCTGTACCCATGAATGCCATACCCATGCCTTTCATGATGGATTTGACGTCAGCGAAGTCTAGATTGATCAGTCCTGGTTTGGTAATAAGGTCGGATATTCCCTGGACAGCCTGCCGCAAAATATCGTCAGCCATTTTAAAGGCATCTTGGATAGAAGTATCCAAGTTTACTGTCTGGAGCAGCCTTTCATTGGGAATAGAGATAACTGTGTCTACCCCGGATTTTATCTCGATCAAACCTTCTAATGCCTGCTTGGCCCTAACTTTTCCTTCAAATTCAAATGGAAGTGTTACAATGGCAATGGTTAGAATATCCATTTCTGAGGCCAGATTGGCCAGGATTGGTGTTGCGCCTGTTCCTGTGCCGCCTCCAAGGCCGGCTGTTAAAAAGACCATGTCTGTATCCTGAAGAAGCTCGATTATTTTTTCTGTATCTTCCACAGCGGCTTCCTTGCCGATGTCGGGTCTTCCTCCTGACCCCAAGCCTTTGGTCAGCTGTTCGCCGATCTGAATTTTTTTCTTGGCCTTATTGCTGTCAAGGTTTTGAAGGTCTGTGTTGACAGCGATGAATTGCACTCCTTCGATTCCTGTTTCGATCATCCTGTTTACAGCATTTCCTCCGCCGCCGCCTATTCCTATGACTTTGATTTTTGCGCCGAAGCGCTCTTCTACGAGATGAAACTTTAATTTACTTTTTTGTTCATTATCCATATTCTCCTCCTATGCTTCTTTGAGCCAGTCTTTGAATTTGGCCCAAATACCTTTTTTCCTATCTTTTGATAGGCCTTTTTCTTGCCACTGGCTGTAGCCATATATGATAAGGCCGACCGAAGTGGCATAGTCAGGCGTGTTGACTCTGTCTACGAGGCCTCCGATGCCCGTAGGATCGCCTCGCCTGACTGGTAAATCGAATATTTTCTCGGACACCTCTTCTGAGCCCTCCAGCAGAGAGGGTGCGTCTGTCAGGACTTCATTCA
>CAZSPM010000412.1:0-2650 GCA_964608785.1 uncultured Eubacteriales bacterium | reverse complement strand
ACTCGGGCAGGATGTCTGCGGCATTCCCAAGAAGAGCGATCGAGAGAGCCTCGCCCTTTTCCTTAGCTTCAAAGGCAAGTCTCAATGCTTCATCAAGATCAGTGACCATTGTGTCAACATATTTTGTATCCAGCCTCCTCTGGATCCGCTCCCTATCAACTTCAACGACTATGGCTATGCCTTCATTCATGGTTACAGCTAGAGGTTGGGCGCCTCCCATACCGCCGAGCCCTGCGGTTAGGACCAATTTGCCTTTAAGATCTCCATCAAAGTGCGTTCGAGCAACAGAGGTCAGAGTTTCGTATGTGCCCTGGAGGATTCCCTGTGTACCGATGTAAATCCAGCTTCCGGCTGTCATCTGGCCGAACATGGTCAAACCTTTAGCTTCCAGACGGCGGAACTCATCCCAGGTGGCCCACTTGGGAACGATAAGGGCATTGGCTATCAAGACGCGAGGAGCTTCTGAATGGGTTTTAAAAACGGCGACCGGCTTTCCAGACTGAACAACCAAGGTTTCGTCATTCTCGAGTTTTTTTAAGCTGCCAACAATTCGACTGAAACACTCCCAGTTCCGCGCCGCTTTTCCTGTTCCCCCATAGACAATGAGTTCTTCAGGCTTTTCTCCGACTTCCGGGTCCAGATTGTTCATCAACATCCTGAGTGCACCCTCCTGGGACCATCCCTTGGTGTTAAGCTGCGTGCCTCGAGGGGCTTTTATCTCTTTGTATTCGTGGTCTTTCTCTACGGCCATGGTCTCCTCCTTAAAACGGGGTCAGGCTTTCATAACTTTCTGTCATTCCTGTACCTACTTCCGCAGGCCCAAGCTCCACGGGAATCCAGTCCCATTGTCATTCCCGTGTAAACGGGAATCCAGGCTATCCACTTTCTGGATTCCTGCTTTCACAGGAATGACGAACATGATTCTTGATTCCCGCGGAGCTTGGGCCTTCGGAGTTTGTGCCCGTGGAGCTTGTACCTGCGAAAGCAGGTAGCGGGTAGCAGGTAGCGGGTAGCAGAGGTACAGGAATGACAAGCTATTCAAGTTATTCAAGTCTGACCTCAATGATTTTGAATTTATTCATTCTCTCGATTGTTTTTTCTTTTCCAACGAGCTCCAGGACATCGAAGATGCCAGGACTGACAGGCTCACCAACCACAAGCATCCTGACTGCATGGATAAAAAGCGCTGCTTTCACTCCCTCTCTCTCTGCCCTCTTTCTCAAGACTTCTTCGACATGCGATGCAGTAAAATCCTCCATCCCCTCAAAATCCTGTCTTAATTTTGGCAAAAGCTCCTCTAATCTCTCATCTTTTAAGTGCTTTTCAACACCTGCTGGATCATAGCTGATATCATCGCACAGATAAGGCTTGGCCCTCCGGGCAAAATCTTTTATCGTCCGGCTCCTCTCTTTCAGCAGGTCTATGAGCTTTAAGAACCATTTCCCTCTCTCTTTCTCCAGCTCATCCTGCCAGAGGTTCTCTTTTTCCAACTCTTCCCTGACAGAATGCGCCAGTTCTTCTGAACTCATCTGCGATATGAGCTGACCGTTCAGCCATTCAAGCTTAACGAGGTCAAAAATGGGGCTTCCTTTGCTCAGTTTTTCCAGTGAAAAGCCTTTTATCATTTCCTCTATCGAATAAATTCTTTCTTCACCCGGCGACCAGCTCATCTGAGCCAAAAAATTCACAATGGCCAGCGGAAAATAGCCGTCCGCTTTATAATGGAGGATAGAAGTGACCCCATGTCTTTTGCTCAGCTTTTTCTTGTCTGGCCCGATTATCAAGGCCAGATGAGCGAACAGAGGAGGATCAGAGTCAAATGCCTTGTAAAGCAAAATCTGCTTGGGAGTATTGGAGATGTGGTCATCCCCGCGAATAACATGGGTAATCCCTTCGTCCAAATCATCCACAACGACTGATAAATGATAGGTGGGCAAGCCGTCTCCTCTTAAAAGAACAAAATCCTCGATATTCTTGTTATCTACAGAAATCGGTCCATGAATGAGGTCTTTGTACTTCACCTCTCCCTCTGGCACTAGGAATCTAATAGCCCTGGGCTTTCCCTCGTTTTTGAAGCGTGCCTTTTCTTCATCAGCCAAGCTGAAGCAGCGGCGGTCATACTCCCAGTATTTGATGCCTTCAGAAAGTGCTTCTCCTTTCCTTTTCTGAATTTCCTCGGGAAGACAATAACAGTAATAAGCATGCCCATTCTGGACAAGCTCTTCTGCTTTTTGCCTGTAGACCCCGATTCTCTTGGATTGGAAAATAGGACCCTCATCCCAATCGAGTCCCAACCATTTCAACCCATCGATTATTCCTTGGGTCATCTCCTCAGAAGAACGGGTCATATCTGTGTCTTCAATGCGCAGGATAAATTTCGCCTGATGATGGCGGGCAAATAGCCAGTTAAAAAGAGAGGTGCGGGCCGCACCGATATGGAGATGACCGGTAGGGCTGGGAGCGAATCTTACACGAATCATCAGAAGTTCAAATCGGTTTGAATATATCACAACTGAGCTAAAACATACAATGGGGTCATAAAACATACAATGGGGTTAGGCCTTGGTAACTTTCTGTCATTCCTGTACTTGCTAAAGCAGGTAGCGGGAATGACATTTTTTCAACCTCCATGAAACCTAAAAAATACTCG
>CAZSPM010000411.1:0-2655 GCA_964608785.1 uncultured Eubacteriales bacterium | reverse complement strand
CAAAAATCCCTCCGGCTCCTTCATCAGTATGCGTCAGACGCAGATAAACACAAAAAGCTTTCTGAGCTTTACTCGAATATAATTAACTATCCTCACATGCAGGCTCAAATAGAAGCAGCCAACATCAAAGAGATTAAAGAACTCTGTAAGGACGAGACAACTCTTTTGGCAATAGACAATCTGGCCAAAGATTTAAATCGCCAAATCAAAGGAGAAAAGGACAAAATTACTTCCATTTATGCGCTTTTCCTTCGTCGCTACAAATTAAATAACGAGAGTTTTCACTCGAATGAGTTTTACAAAAAAGCCTCATCGCTGAAACCAAACAGACTCTTTAAAGGCCCTCTTCCTGGGAACTACCTCCGAGAAAATCTTGATGACAAAAGCTTTACTTGGTACCAAAAGAACAGAGAGAAGGTTGGACAAAGCCCTGGTTCCAAGATGTATGAGATTGTCAATCTAATGGATGGGAAGCGGACCCTCCTTGATATCAGGCATATTGTTTCCTGTGAATATGACGAAACAGATATTGAGTTCATCCTTCATTTTGCCGAAGATCTTAAAAAGCTCAAACTGATTGCTTTTGAATAAAAAAGAAGGGGTCGCGTCTCAACAGTTTCTGTCATTCCTGCACCTGCCTCCGCAGGCACAGGCTACACAGGAATCCAGGATACAGTAGAATATCGTCATTCCTGCGTAAGCAGGAATCCAGAAAGCAGACATCCTGGATTCCCGTTTGCACGGGAATGACAAAATGGAACGTAAAACTTAGGAAAGCCTGACCCCAATCAACTGACCCCAATCAAACTTTGAGACGCGAGCCCACTAGGGACTGTTTGAACACGTAATAGAACAGAATAAGAGTCCCTATTATTCCTAAAAAGATGAAAGGTGAATTTATCCCAAACTTATCTGAGAGAAATCCAGAGATAAGCACAACGATCGAACCAGTGAGCATCTGAATATTGGAGACAAGGCTGAATGCCTGGACCTGATTTTTCTCCAGAACCTTATTTCCAACATAAGATTGAAAAGCCGGATAAATAAGGAAAAGAAAAGCTCCAAAAAAGAAGAGACTCCCCACAGCCAGTTCCATCTTAAGGGAGACCCCTAAAAGAAAAAGAAAGCACGTTGCTCCAGCAAATGCGGTGAGAGATACTCTAAACCGGTTGAACCTGCGAACTAAAAATCCAAAAATATAGGTCATGACTGTCCCTATTCCAATCCAAAATGCAAGAAAAAGACCTGTTTGTCCTAATGGGATGTGAAATTTGTGATTCAGAAGGGAAGGGGCATAATAGACAGTTGCTCCCCAACATGCCCCTCCGAATATAAAGCCTGGAATATAGATCCGAATAGTCCTCAGTGTCTCCATCCAGGAGGCAAAGTTAAGCTTCCTCCTTTCCTTGCTCTTTGTAGAAATCTTCCTTACTGATAAGAAGCTTATGAGCCCTAATAAAAAGCTTGCTCCGGCCCAGACAAATAGTGGAACCTTCCAACCGAATTTCTGAGCCAGAAAACCAGAAGAAATAAAGGCGACAAATACACCAAGATTTCCAGAGCCGCTCTGGATTCCCATGGCAAAGTCAATTGCCTGGCTGGGGTGAGTTCTCGAAACCCAGGCTACTCCGATGGAGTGGTAGAAGCTGTTGAATACCCTCATGATGAGATAGATAAAAAGAAGAGATGCAAAACCCGAGGAAAATGTCATCAATGCCAGAGATAGAGAAATTCCCATGAAGCTGAAGAAAAGCATAGATCTGTATTCAAGTCTATCAGAGATATTGGCAATGATAATCTGAAAGAGAAAAGTAACAAGGAATCCCAGATAGGATAAAATGCCGATATGAGAATATTTTGTAATGATAAATTGTTGGCTGTAGAAAAGAGGAAAGATCATCGGCACAGTGACGGCTGCCGCATCATTGAGGAGGTGGAAAAGAGAAGCAGAGAAAAGAATCCTTTTTTTCATGCCCTTGGCTTACTGCTCTTCCAGCACAAGAACTGTGTATCCTTCCCTGATGAGTTTCCGGGCCATCTTCTGGGCAGATCCCATGCTTCGGACTTTGATTCTTACTCTATAGTAAGTTTGAGTATGGGTATCAAACTTTGAAATATATACATTCCTGTATGTCTTCTGAAGTTTCTTCATGAGGGCCTTCGCATTGTCTTTGTAAATGAATGCACCAACCTGAATCGAAAATTTCTGTACTGATTTTCTGGGAGAGTATTTCTCCAAAATCTCAACCTTAACCGGAACAACTCCTGGACCGACCATATCTATGACTCTCGCAGCCGCATAAGAAAGATCGATGATTCTTCCCTTTATAAAAGGTCCACGGTCATTGATCTTGACGATGACTGACTTTCCGTTTTTTAGATTTGTAACCATAACATATGTCCCAAATGGAAGAGTTTTATGGGCTGCTGTCATATCATACATGTTATAAACTTCTTTACTTGAAGTAGTTCTGCCATGAAAATCTTCACCATACCAAGAAGCAAGCCCTCGCTGAACACGCCCTGTAGGAGAATACCTCATCCGGGCGCACGCGGTTACGAGCATTATGAGAACAAGAAGAATAGAAAGGGATCGCATCTCAACTTTTGACATTTATTTCTTTCCTGGTTCTATTTTTTATCTCTCTGAAATCA
>CAZSPM010000410.1:0-2657 GCA_964608785.1 uncultured Eubacteriales bacterium | reverse complement strand
ACACCTAGGATATGATGGGAAGAAGTGCAATCCGCTTTGCCCACTCATGAGGAGACTCATCCGCCGAGTGAGGGATAAGCACGGTCACAAAACCCACTGTCTCACCTAATTCAAAGTGCTGGGCTGTAGTCTGGTGGATGAGATACTCGTCTTGATAATGACGCTTTTCAGGCTCGATGCCTTCCAGGCGGTTATGAGTCGAGGGAAACATAATGAGGAGATGTTTATCCTCGGAAAATCCAAAATTTTGGATTTTATCATAGACCGTATCATACCAGTGTTTTCCGTGGACGATTATTTTGCTTGTGTGCCAGAGATTCGAGAGTGTGAAATACTCCTCTTTTCTGGATTTAAAAATGTCGAAAACAACGAAGATTTCAGGTTCCTTGATATAGGCTGTTATGCGGTCCCACTCATATCCCATCTTATCGTCGGTAACGCGCGTTCGGCTGTAATCGAAATCTTGAAGGGCCAAGAAATCAACTTTCTGAGTGCGAACCATTCGGTAGGAGCCGGCATTATGAAGAAAATCCAGGATGCGTTGCCCCTCTACGGCATCTCGGATACTATAGCGGTATTCACCCTGCTTCTGACCTAACCATATTTTCTCTGGCCGGACACACAAGCGGTTGTGGAAGTAATCCTGCCTGTAAGCCCCAAAAGGGCCACTGGGCATATAGTCGCGATAACCCCCATCATGAAGAAGAACTGAGCCTCCCGACATAAGCAGGACAATGCTGTTTTCATCGGCGTGGCCGTGAGTCATTTTTTCTTCCTCGACAGGGATTGTGTCCCTTAAATAATCACGAAAGATCAAACCGCCATCTCCCTCATCCCTGTAATTGAGGAGCATATAAGTGGAACGGTCTTCCCAGCCATTCCGGAAGACAATTTTCTTACCCTGAATATCTTCCATGACTTCTTCAGATAATGCTTTAGGCGGATGGACAGGAATTCCGTCTGCGCCCCAGCGATAACAGTCCAGAAGAATATATCCCAAGCCCACACTCGTGGCAGGCTCATCAAAATCAATGAATTTTCGAGCAATTGTTGCAGCGGCCCATTTGAGATGCGGATCTTTGTACTGCTTGGCCGCCGCCTCAAAGAAGACAAGAAATCGATTCCAGTTGGAAAGCCAATTGGCATCCCCAAAATCCGGAACCATACCCGCAGGGCTCATCAAATGGAGAAAATATTGGGCATAATAATACACCTCAGGAGTTTTAAAAAGTTCTTCCATTTTCCCTATGGCATCGGCATATCCACAGAGAGCATAGAGCCAGACTCCATGATATATGGTTGCATCTTCAATCTGCCAGTTCCCCCAGTTGTCATCTCCCAAAGCCTTCCGCTGCATCTCCCATTTCTTGGACTCTGGATGATGAGGGAGAGCACGTACCGCCCAAGCTAGAGATTCTGCTCGAAGAGCTGTTCTGTTCATCGGCCCCCATTCCTGAGTTCTCAACAGATATTCCATGCTGTTGGCAATGGATTTTTCAATTTTTTGTTTTTCTGCTTGACTGAAAACTTTGAGGCCATTGAGAGTGTCGTAGGCTCGAATATATCGCATCACGGTGAAGAAATCAGGGAGGACAGGAACACCATCTGCATAATCCGGACGCTTTTTTCTGGCCCATTCAGGATACATAGAACGGAAATCTCCATAGGTGAGTATGATTTTTTTGGCCCGTTTTGCGTATTCTGGCTTTTTCTCTTCTTCAAAGAGATAGGCGTATATGACTGCCATCTCCAAAAGACCCCCAGGAGGTCTGTATCCAAAAACGTTTTCTGGGTCGAAACGATTTTTCCACTTATCTATCAATTCATCGTAATTCTTCCAGTTCCAGTCAGCTGCAGAGCGGGCATATTTCAAGTATCTGGTGCGAGGGATTGGATCAAGGGCATATGCCTGGTTTGATAGACACAATAAAAAGATGCCAAAAAAAACAAAACAAATAGATATTTTTAGCTTTCTTTTTACTATCACGAGTTTCCCTCCTTTTATTCTAATAAAATTGTCATTGCGGGCGACCGATGAGAGCGTGGCAATCTCAACATGTATTGTAGGGGTTTGATTCATCAAACCCACATTTTTTAATTTATTAGATTTTATCGTTTATCAAAACGCAGATTTCTGACTCGTCCTCCAGTCAATAAGAATCCTGTAAGGTTGTTGTCCTTATCTCGGGTAAACTGAACTTGTGAAAAAAACCATCGGCCCCCTTTAAATTCATCTAAGGAAATGGGATTTAACTTTATATCATCATGCCGTCTGTGTTGAACAACTAGCTGGTCGTCTTGAACGACAATCGTATAAGTTGTGCCGAGCTCCTCGCTGTAATAATCGCCGACGAATTCTGCCAGTTGGCTAGGACTCAGATTGGGGGGTTCAATCCTTTCGGCTGGAATATCCTGACCTTGTATATGGAGAATAAATTTTTCGGCTTTTTCTGACCTGGTTCGCTTAAAGGTAATATGAGCATCTATCTCTTTTATTAAGAATTTTGTTTCTGATTCAGGGATCAATTCACTCTTGGATTCTCCTTCTGCTCTGGCCATTAGACGGTTTCTTTCTCTTGTAATGATAACAACTGGTGGCCCCATTTTGAGGCTATACTTCCCTACATAAGAGTCAAGAATCTTTGGATCAACTTTAA
>CAZSPM010000409.1:0-2659 GCA_964608785.1 uncultured Eubacteriales bacterium | reverse complement strand
ACAAATGTCGAGATGATTACATTATATGGTTTTTGTGGCTAAATCCCTAGCAGATAATGATGTTCATATCCAAAAAAATGTACTTGAGCCATTGGGGTCAGGCTTTCATAAGTTTCATAACTTGAATTTTTGGGGTTCGGGATCAGGCCTTCAAAATATATTTTCAATTCCTGATCCCAGTTTAAAGCTTTTCATATTTGAAAAGTGCTTCAAAACATATATATAATATAATTAAATTAAAAGACTAAAGGATGATGAGGTGAAACCATGAAAAGAACAATTGGGATAATTTCCTTACTCGTTTTATCTTGGTTTATTGTCTTGAATAGCCCTCATATTTCTGCTCAAGAAGAAAATGCCTGTCGCTACCTCAATAGGGGTGAGACTGACAAAGCCATTGAAATCCTCCAAGTTGTCCTCAAACGCAATCCCAACAATCTCAATGCTCAACTCTATTTAGGCATATCCCTTTACCTCAAAAAAGACCTGGAAGGTGCTTTTAAAAGATTCGAGAAGATTGAAAAAGAAATAGACCGGATGTTGGGATCGAGCCGACCCTTTGGAGATGAAGCCATGTTCACAGAACTCGGGATGGATAGGAAAGGAGACCTTCTTTTTTCAAAAGAGCATCAGGGACTCATGTATTTCTGCCGCGGCTTAACCTTGAAAGAAAAGAAAGATTTAAAGAATGCTGAAAAAAGATTCAAGGAGGCTCTTAAACAAAAATATGACAATGTGGCCATACACCTCCAGCTCTTTGACCTTTACATTAAAAAGAAGGATTTAAAATCTGCATCCAAACAACTGGCTGAATTCAAGAAAGCATCGGGTGAAAATGAGCTCTTTCTCTTCCTCGACGGCTATTTGAAATACAGAAATAATAAAATTGAAGACGCCTTGGCAGCTTTCGAAAAAGTGCCATCCACCAATTTGGAAGCAGAGAAAAATATGGCTCGTCTTCATTACAACAGTGGAGACTATCAGAAGGCAGCAGAAATCTGGCAGGAAATTCTTTCCCAGAACTCGGCTGATAAAGATGCTCAAATTAGTATTGGCCGCGCTTACTTCCATCTTGGAGATTCGGCAAAAGCCCAAGAATTTTTCAGCCTGGCAGGACTCAAAGTATCTCCTGATAGATATTCTCCTAAGAAAGTTCCCCTTGTCTATGAAACTCAATTGAAGGAGATAAAATTCGACCTCAAATGTAAATAAACATCGAAACATTGGGGTCAGGCCTTTAATACAGTCCGTCATTCCCGCACCTGCTTCCGCAGGCACAGGCTCCACAGGAATCCAGAGTATAGTGGAATAACGTCATTCCTGCGGAAGCAGGAATCCAGACTTATCTGGACAAAGAGTCTCTTATTTATCTGGATTCCCGCTTCTGCGGGAATGACGGACTGTATTAAAGGCCTGACCTCGCAGATCCAATCTCTCCTTATTTACATCAGATTTCTCCTGTGTTATAAGCTTTAAGGCAAGCCTGAGGAGAGTTTCTTTTCACTGCCATTCCTTTGCAAAATTGGCAGAAGAGAAGGAAGACTGCATATCAATAAATTAAAGGAGGTCACCATGAAAATATTATTAAAATCACACAGAGCCTTCATATCCCCTTATTTGAAAAGATCTTTAGTTTGGATAATTCTTTGTGGTGTATTATTGGCCTTTTTTGGATTAGGTTCTTTGGCAGCTCAGGAGGAACAATTTAATGAGTCCTATTTGCTCCCTCCCGAGTTGGTTCAAGACATTTTGAATCGAGACAGGCATTATGACACCTTGAACACCATGAGCCCGGATGGGGACCATTTTATGATTCCGATTGATGGATACTTCTCCTCCCTCGAGCTGATGGCTCAGAAGACCTATCGTCTGGCCATGCTGGAGTTTTGCCCCGACGTCAACCGCGAATGGCGCCTCTCGACCTATGGTAATAAGGGGCTGAGAGTATATTCTCTCAATCAAAAAAAGAGCTGGGAAATTCAGATCCCCAAAGGCATTTTTTTAAGCGACATGGTCTGGTCTCCAAAGGGTAAAAAAATAGCTTTTATGGCCCATCTCAAGAAAGGAAGTCAGGTGTGGATTGCCGATGTTGAAAGCGGTAAAGCAGAGCCTCTCAGCGAGGCTTATTTGATGGCTACGCTTGCTGGCCGTCCTCAGCGTCGGCGAGGAACGAGACCTCCTTCTCAGATGCTTCAGTGGAGTCCCAATGGATCAGTTGTTACTCTGCTGGTTCCAACGGACCGATGGCCAGAGCCAGAGAAAAATCCCATTCCTGAAACTCCAATCATCCGCCACACTAGAAAAAAGCCTACTGCGACTCGGACGTATCCTTTTCTGCTGCGAACTCCGCATGACAAGCAGCTTTTCCGCTACTATACGACTGCTCAATTGGCCTTGCTCACTCCGGGCGAGCCACTGAAAAAGATCGGGGAGCCGGCTATGTACATGAACATTTCTCTGAGTCCTGACGGGAAATATATCCTTGCGGAAAAGTTGGTCGAACCTTTCTCATACATTGTTAGCTACAGCAGTTTTGCACGGGAACTCCAGGTGATGGACATGAGCGGAAATGTTCTCTCAACGATTCGCAAGACTCCTTTACAGGAAGCAATGACTCGCGATAGAGGTCGAGGAGTGACGCAAGATTTGCCTAGAGATG
>CAZSPM010000408.1:0-2681 GCA_964608785.1 uncultured Eubacteriales bacterium | reverse complement strand
ACGTCATCACGAGCGATCGAAGAGAGCGTGGTGATCTCATCGTTCCTCGCCAAAAACATGAGATTACGGCAAGAATAGTTTTTACAGTGACTTATCTAAGACCGGATTTAGAACCAGTAATTAATGCCTAATGAGACCTGATATCCACTGAGGTCAAAGGGGTCAAAGCCTTCAAATCCACTCGCTGCGTCATCTGAGAATTTTCCTTTAGCTACATTGATCTTGAATTGTGCGTCAAGAGTTATCCTTCGGGCAAAGGGAATCATGATTCCACCAAAGGCATGATATCCTATGGCCAGCTTATTTTCTTCTCTAGCATCAATTGAATAGATAGGGTAAATCGAAACATCGCCAATATCTGGGTCTTCATAGAACCACTCATCGGAAAAATCGATCATATCGCCCTGCATCCTCACAGTCCAGATGTAGAGCCCAACACCCCCTCCGATATACGGTATGATCTTATCTCTTCTTCCCATAGGGGTGAGCTTTATAGATAGCTGGATGGGAGTGATAGAGACGCTAAAGATATGGGCAGGGGAAAAATCTGGCGCATAATCATCTGGGAAGGCAAAATCTGTATCCACCCCCAAATTTTGGCCTGAGATCCCGACGTAATCTAAGTAGTTTCCAACTTTGTTCTTGGAATAGCTATCAATACCAAGAACAACACTTATTTGCGGTGCGAGAAAATACTCATAGGCAAAGCTAAACTGTGTGTTCTGGAAATTGCTTTTGTTGAAGGTCATCTGGTCAAGTTCAATCTCCCAAAGATCACTTTGACCGCGGGGGATAAAATAGCCCACTTTAAAAGAGACTGTATCCGATAAAGCCAGCCCCGGAATCAAAAGAAATAATGCTGTTAAAAGAACGAGTTTTCTTTTCATCGTATTTCTCCTTCCATTGAATGTAGAGCAAGATTTATGCCAAACTGAAAAAATTTTTTTAAGGGGAAAGCAGGAAGTTTTTTGTGCTTTAAAAAGGTCAATTGTCCTCTTTTCCAAATTTTTTCTTTCTTAAGTAAATGTTTATAAATCAGATAGCAATTATAGTCAAGCTAAAATAAAAGGGGACGTTCCCCAAAGTGCCACCCTCGTAGAACGTCATTCCTGCGCAAGCAGGAATCTAGGACTATTTAAATAACGATGGACATTCTGGATTCCCGCTTCTGCGGGAATGACGAAAGGCAAGGTGACGTTTCCCCAATCAAGTTGGGGAACGTCCCCACTTGCATATTTATAGCCCGCCTTTTACTATATAAGTAAAAGAGATCCAAATGGCTGTTCAGACAAAGATAGTTAAAATAACTCCCCAGCTTATAAAACCGGATAAAATAAAGATCATCTCTGAGGTCCTGCAGAAGGAAGGTGTTATAGCCTATCCAACCGAAACTTTTTACGGATTGGGTGCGAACTGTTTTTCGAAAAGCGCTGTTCAGAAAATCTACCAGCTTAAAGAAAGAGAGCCAGTCAAGCCTCTTCCTGTTGTTATTTCTGGAATGGAAATGATGCAGGAGATAGTGGCTGACATTCCTCATATTTTCTGGCAAATAGCCGATGAATTATGGCCGGGACCCTTAACAATAGTGCTCAAGGCATCTGCTAGGTTCCCTTCGGGTCTACTTGGCGCTGGAGCTTCAATCGGAATCCGCCTACCGGCTCTTTCCTGGCTGAGAGAGCTGATCAGGGAAACCGGGGTTCCGATAACAGCCACCAGTGCCAATATTTCAGGAGAGGGGGAACTTGCCCATATAAAAGAAGTTAAGGAAATATTTTATGGTAAGGTTGATCTAATTGTGGACGGTGGAGAGACCGAGGGAAATCTGCCATCTTCGATTATTGACTTGATTTCAGGCGAACCCAAAATTCTCAGAGAGGGGGCAATTCCTCGCGCTCAACTCAAAAAGTATCTAGAATTAGGGGGACACAATACTTAATTTCTTATTTCCCCTCTTCATAAATAGGATTTAAATGCTCATTTCTCCCAAGATAAATCCTTGATCACGACAAATGCAAAATAATTAAGTATTGTGTCCCACTAGTGTCCTCATAATTGTTATAAGACTCTTGCTCCGGTTAGAACATCCTCGGGGAAGAAAGGTATTGTCGCCTTCCCCTCCACTTCAGCGGCTAAGAGCATTCCCTGTGATTCGATTCCTCTGATGACAGCGGGTTTAAGATTGACTATTACTACAACCTTTTTTCCCACTAGTTCTTCAGGGGAATAGACATCCGCTACTCCTGCTACCATTGTTCTTTTTTCAGTACCGATGTCGACTTCAAGCTTGACGAGTTTATCCGTTCCTTCCACTTTTTCAGCATTCAGAATTTCTCCTACTCTGAGATTCATTCTTTTAAATTCGTCGAAAGTGATGGTTTCCATTTTTTCCTCCAGCTTTGGTTGAGCAGGCGGAGGCGCCTCCTCCTTTAAAAAATCCTGAAGGGCTACCCTTGGAAAAAGAGGCCTGGCTTTTTTAATTTTCTGTTTAAACTTAAAGTTTTCGAATTTCAATTCAGAGAACAGTTCTTCTTGGATAGGCTTTTCTTCTCCAAGGTAATCCCAGATTTTTGCTGATGATTCCGGCATAATAGGAAATACAAGATAGCTGATAGCTCGAATGGCTGCTGTAGCATGAAAAAGAATCCTGCCCAATCTCTTCCTTTGAACGGGATCTTTGGCTA
>CAZSPM010000407.1:0-2694 GCA_964608785.1 uncultured Eubacteriales bacterium | reverse complement strand
ATCTCAATACGAGTTCGCGCTCCGGCAGACCTGAAATCACATTGATTCCCGACCGCAAGAAAATATCTGACGCCGCCTTGACAATAACTGAGTTAGCATTGACTCTACGTTCTGCTATCGAGGGTGTTGTTGCCACTCGGTTTAAAGACCGCGGAAATGAGTATGACATTCGGGTGGTTTTCAATGATGAATCGGTAGATACGCCCGAAGAGGTTGGGAATATCACAGTCATTACACGCTCCGCAACATATCGGCTATCCGACTTCGCTGAAATCCGTTTTACAGAAGGCTACAGCAATATCCAGCACAGGGAAAAGTATAAAACAATCGAGTTTAACGGAAATACAGGCTATGGGATGCCTACGGGAGACGTTATAGCGGGAATCAGAGAGAATCTTGAGGGTATGGAATTGCCGGCGGGATATAAGATTGACTGGGCCGGTGAGGCAGAAATGATCCAAGAAACATCTATTGATATGATGAGAACATTTATTATTGCCGTTCTTTTGACTTACATGCTCCTTGCGGCAATTTTAGAAAACTTTACGCAGCCATTAATAATTCTCGGCACGGTCCCCCTGGCTTTGATCGGCGTATTCCTGGCTCTTTATTTTACTGGAAAAACAATGAACACGATATCCATGATGGCCATTGTCATGCTTCTTGGGATCGTAGTCAATAATGCAATCTTAATGCTGGATTATACAAATATATTGAGACGACAGGGAAAAGATACGCGCACAGCATTGATAGAAGCCTGTCCGACAAAGCTCAAACCTATCCTGATGGCAACCATTGCCATCATTCTCGGTATGATGCCGATGGCGTTGGGGATAGGTGCCTCCGGGGCTGAGATAAGACAGCCCATGGGAATTGTGGCCATTGGCGGGCTCGTCGTTTCTTCCTTGCTGGCCTTGATTGTTATTCCTTCTATCTTGAATTTAGCGACAAGGTCGAAATAATTCATCACAAGGAGAAGAACTTGAAAAAAATACTCGTGCTCGCGGTAATTTCACTCATTCTTCATAGCTATGGAATCTCGACGGAAAGATATGATCTTCAGGGATTTCTTTCTCTGGTCGAGCTGCATAGTAAGGATTTAAAGCTAGCTGAGATAGAACTGGATATGGCGAAAGCCAGAAAAAAAGAGGCTCTTTCTACGGCTCTTCCTGAATTGTCTGCCAGTGGAAATTATAGCCGTAACCTGGGAAGAAATTTCCTCTATATCGACCTTCCGGATTTTCAAACAGGAGAAACTCGAGAGCAAAAGTTTCAAATCTCTTACTGGAATGAATTCGGATTCAATCTGTCATTGAGACAGACCCTGTTCAGTTTCAAGGTCGGAAATGCGCTCAAGGCAGCCAAACAGTACCAGAAGCTTACGGATTTTGTTTACGATTCCCAGTACCAGGCTGTTATCGGGTTTGCCAAAAAGGCCTTTTATCAGACACTTCTTCTCAAGAAGGTATGGGAGGTGACAAGAGCCTCTGAGGAAAATGCCATGGAAAATTACCAGATGGTAAAGAAGAAATATGATAATGGGCTGGCTTCTAAATTTGAACTTTTACAGGCGGAAGCCCGGTGGGAAAACCTGAAGCCGGAAACCATGAAGGCCAGAAGAAATTATGAGCTGGCTTTGAACAATTTAAAGAATTTCGCAGGGATACCGGTCCAGAAAGAAATCAGCCTGGAAGGAGATTTTAATGACCGTCCTCCAATGCCGGATCTCATTCAGCTGGAGAAGATTCTAGAGATGAGACCGGATTACAATGCGCTCTTATGGGAGCAGAAACTCAGAGGGACTGACGTAAAGGCGCAAACTTCTGAATATTATCCCACCTTGAAGGCCAATTTTGTTCTTTATAATATGAGCGCCCTATCAGATAGGTTCAAGCTGGATCGGAAAAACGTGAATTATTGGATAGGATTGACCTTATCCGTACCGATTTTTAACGGAGGATTTACATCGGCCCAGGTGAATAAAGCAAAGATCGAACTCGAGAAAACAAGGATAAAGATCGATAAAACCAAAGAAGCTATTTATAACGAAATTCGCAATATTTACCTGAGGCTGGAAGAATCTCAAAAGAGAATAATCTCCAGTGAAAAGAGTTTGGAAACGGCAAAAGAGGCTTTCCGGATTGCAGAATCAAGCACGGCCAGCGGGCTGGCCACCCAGTTGGAATTGAAAGATGCTCGACTTCTCTCCGACCAGGCAGAAGTGAATTACTATTCGGCGGTATATGATTATCTGGCGGCCTATTTTGACTGGGAGCTGGCTGTGGGCCAGGTGAAAAAATAAGGGCAAAGGATTTGAGATAACATGAAGAAAACGAAGGAAGAAGCAGCACTCACACGCAAATTGATTCTTGATTCGGCCTTAAAGGTTTTCAGCCAGAAGGGATATTCTGCAGCACGGCTTGAAGATGTTGCCAAACATGCCGGTCTCACTCGCGGAGCCATCTACTGGCATTTTAAGAATAAGCATGATCTGTATTGTACGTTGTACAGGGAATTTTCAGAAAGAGCAGTCAAGCGTATAGATGAGATTCTCAAATCTGAGAAGACTCCTTTAACTAAGATTCAACGGCTAATGCGAGAAGGCTTTGTATATCTCGAAGAAGATGAGGAATATAGGGCCTTTGAAGAAATCACCCTATTCAAAATGGAGCCACCGGAAAAATTTAAAAAAAT
>CAZSPM010000406.1:0-2703 GCA_964608785.1 uncultured Eubacteriales bacterium | reverse complement strand
GCCCCCTATACTCCTCTCTTCGTATGTTTGTATTTTGTATATATTATTAAAGAAGATTTCTTGTCGCAATAAAAAATATTGGGGTCAGGTCTACACTTTTAACTTATTCCTTAATCTAAATTGAACAATCATCCTGATCCTTAAACGAATCTATCAACAATAAAGATTTAAGCATCTATAAAGAGAAAAAGTTAAAAGTGTAGACCTGACCCTGCTAAAATTTGGTTGATTTCTTGCAAAGATAGATTTAATGTTTATTCTCAAGAAAAAAAGGAGGAAAAACTATGGCAAAGACTAAGAAAATTTTCATTCTGACTCTGATTGCATTTCTTGTCTCTTCAGCGGTTGCAGCTGAGAAACAACTTGCCTCAAAAAGACTCACTCAGGCCCTAAAGGAAGCGGTTTCCGGGGAGCTTGCTTTTAATTATACGCTATTGATTTCCCATTTCGATCGCATTCAGGCGTCCGAAGGCTGGCATGATGCCGCTGTGATGATTAAAGAAGAATTAGAGAGGATTGGATATAAAGACATAGTGCTTGAAGGATGGCCTTCGAATGGGTCAACATATTACTATACCTACAGAACTCCCATCGGCTGGACAGGTAAGGCCGCAGAGCTCTGGATGATCTCTCCGAAGAAGGAAAGATTATGTTCCTTTAAGGAGATTCCCCTTACCCTCGTTAAACACAGCAATTCTGCAGATGTGGAGGCTGAGCTTATAGACGTGGGAACTGGGGTAGGGGAGGAGTCTTATCGGAACAAAGATGTCAGAGGAAAGGTCGTCCTTGCCACGGCTTATACAGGGACAGTCATGAGGGAAGCAGTTATTAAAAGAGGAGCATTAGGAGTTGTAACCTGGTATCCTCCAGAAGTAAGGCCGGGTTACCCGAACATGATCCGTTACACGGCTATCTGGCCCCGGTGGGAAGAGCGGGAGAAGATAGGCTTCGGTTTTAATGTCAGCAAACATCAGGGGTGGTTGCTCAAGAAAATGTTGGATGAAGGGAAAAAGGTCCTCTTAAAAGCCAAAGTTGAAGCCGAGTACTATGATAACAAGATCGAAGTACTCTCTGCATCTTTGCCCGGTACTAATGAGCCGGAAAAGGAAGTCATGATCATCGGGCATCTCTGCCACCCGACTCCCAGCGCCAATGATAATGCCAGCGGAAGCGGAGGGATGCTGGAGATGGCAAGAGCCTTAAAGGAGATGATAGATAAAGGGCGGATCGATCCCCCGAAAAGGACGATTCGCTTTCTCTGGGTCCCCGAATTCAATGGGACCATCCCTTATATTCAGGCTTATCTTGAGAGAACAAGAAATACCCTCTCAGTTATCAATTGTGATATGATTGGAGAAGATCTCCACTTAACAGGGGGAACTTTTAACATTACGTGTACTCCTGATTCAATGCCCTCCTATCTCAATGATGTTGTTGTCAATTTCACGAGACTTGCGGAGACGCTGGATTTAAGAAGCACAAATGGGAGCAACCACCCCTTTGCCTACAGAATTCGCCCCTTTAGTGGAGGCAGCGATCATTACATTTTCAACGATGGGGCATTGAAGGTTCCCTCCGTGATGTTCGGCCATGGAGATATCTTCCATCATACAAATCTAGACACCCCAGATAAAGTTGATTCCTCAGAGCTCCGTCGTGTTTGTTTTATTGCTCTGGGTTCATCTTATTATCTCGCCAATGCCAAAGAGGAAGAGGCCAGAGAAATAGTAAGGCTTATTGTTCGTAACGGACTTTCACGCCTTTCAGCTGATTACTACGACAGCCTTGCTCTTATGTACGAGGCCGGGAATGGTGAAGCCCTTCATAAAGCTTATAAGCTGGTTATGAATGTTATTGAGCATTCCTTCAAACGGGAGACTCAAGCAGTACTTTCAACTCGTATCTTTGTGGATGACATAAAAGTAAAAAAAGAGATTGAAAGCTCTACCAAGAATTTAAAAACATTGGCAGCTGCATTCAAAAGCGAAGGTCAGGAGGTATATAAAGAGCTTTGCCAAAAATTACAGATGAAGCCCCAGCCACTAACTTTGAATGTTGCAGAGAAAAGCATGAAGCTAATCATTCCCGTGAGAGAAGAGAATTTTGTCTGTCCGCTCCAGACAGAATATATTGAGGAAAAGCTCGGGCAGGGCATTTTAAACAACCTCACACTCCGTGGTTATGCCGCCTACGAAGCCCTGAATTTTGTAGATGGACAAAGGAGTGTCTTGGATATAACAAATGCTGTTTCGGCTGAATATGGGCATATAAATGTTCAGGATGTCCACGACTTCTTCAGCGTTCTCGAAAAAGCAGGATTGGTTAAATTCAAAAAGAGATAAAATTTGCACTAGTTTTTTAGAGGATATAAAATAATATGAACCAAAGGGCCAGGATGACATTTCAACAACTTGTCAAGAGTCGAAGAAGCATCCGTCGGTATCTAGAAAAGCCAGTAGAAAGGGAAAAGATTCTAACCTGTATCGAGGCTGCCCGTCTGGCTCCCTCTGCTGACAATGTCCAGCCATGGCGTTTTTTGATTATAGATGATCCAGAGTTAAAGGCTAAATTGGCCCAAGAAGTTTTCTCTGGTATCTATTTTATCTCAAAATTCGCTACCAAAGCCCCTGTCCTAATAATGATACTGGCTAGGCTGGATATAATTGCCAATAGGATAGGGAAACAGATTCAGAATATTCACTT
>CAZSPM010000405.1:0-2703 GCA_964608785.1 uncultured Eubacteriales bacterium | reverse complement strand
TTTCAATAAAAATTCTTTCTGATAGCCGTAAATTCCGATGTGCTGAAAGAAGTGATCGGAAGCTTTGAAAGGGAGAGGAGACCGAGAGAAATAGAGGGCAAATCCTTCTTTATCTTGAATCACTTTGACGATGTTGATGTCATGAAGGAGGCCCAGATCTTTCACCTTGGTTATAAGAGTAGCCATTGGAATGGTCTCATCCTGCAAGCATTCGACTAGGTCATCGATCATCTCCTCTCTCAGGAGAGGTTCGTCTCCTTGAATGTTGATGACTATGGAGTTCTCTATTTTCCTTGCTATCTCAGCAGTCCTCTCTGTTCCTGAGTTATGATGAGGAGAAGTCATCTGCACCTCTGCTCCAAAATTTTTTGCAGCCTGGGAGATTCTCTCGTCATCAGTGGCGATAATAATGCGATCGAGGTATTTTGCTCTTTGTGCACTCTCATACACTCTTTGTATCATCGGCTTTCCTGCAATTTTAGCCAGTGGCTTCCCCTCGAAGCGGCTCGAATGGTATCGAGCAGGGATAATGCCAGTCGCCAATTTCAAGGTTGTTGTCCTGGAGTAATCTTTTGTACTGGAACTGGCTGTAAGGCTTTATCCGTAGTCTGGCAATTAACTTCGAGATAGGCCCCCTCTTCGACGATTAGTTTAGGAGTTATGATGGTGCCGATAACTCGTCCATGGGGATTTATTTCAACTTTATCTTTGGCGTGGATATTCCCCTTTATTTCACCGTTGATGATGATATAGCCTATTTTGACATCAGCTTCAACCTTCCCTTTCTCACCGATGATGAGCAGCGAGTCAGAATCTATTTTGCCCTTAAAATGCCCATCAATCCGGAAAGAGCCCTTAAAGGATAAATCGCCTTTGATGATAGTATCTTTATCAAAAAAACCTGTGATTTTGTCCTCATTTAACACTTTTTTCTTTTCTTTCATTAGCCTGCTCCTTTGATTCTATCATAGATACTGTTTAAGCCATCCATGGAAAAATAATATATCCTTATAATCCCTTTCTTTTGGTTTCCAGAGATGGAAACTTTTGTTCCTAGCAGTTTCAGAAGTTCTTCTTGGAGGGCCATCAGGTCCGGATCAGGCTCGCGGGTTTTCTCCGGGGAAGATTTATGCCTGAATTTGCTAATCATTTTTTCCACATCTCTTACAGAAAGATCTTTTTCTATGATTTTTCGTGAAAGAGAGGTTTGAAGGTTAGGGTCTTCGATGGAGATCAAGGCTCTGGCATGTCCCATAGAGAACTTGTTTTCCGCCAGATTTTGCTGGATTTCTTTTGGCAGCTTTAACAACCGAAGGTAGTTGGTGACAGATGTTCTGTCTTTACCCACTTTTTCTGCCACATCCTGCTGCGTATAATGCAGTTCTTGAATCAGCTTTTGATAGGCTAAGGCTACTTCTAAAGGATTGAGATCTTCCCTTTGCAGGTTTTCTATGAGGGATGCCTCGAGCTGTTTCTCCTTTGTCATGGAGCGGATAATCGCAGGAATTTTTTTAAGACCGATTTTTTGAGCGGCAAGCCATCTGCGTTCTCCGACAATGATCTTAAAGTGATCTCCTTCAGGGGTAACGAGAATGGGTTGAAGAACCCCTGATTCTCTTATCGAGCGCGCCAGTTCGTCTATGGATTCTTGGGCAAATTTCAACCTGGGTTGAAAGGGATTTGACCTGAGCTCGTCTATGTCTAGTTCTGAGTATCTCTCTTCCTTAAGAATGCCGTACTCCTCTGGTATGAAGGCCTTTAGACCTTTTCCTAATGCTCTTTTTTTCATCTTTCTAGGATCTCCCGAGCTAAATTAAGGTATGCTTCAGCTCCTTTTGATTTTATATCATAAAGCAGGATCGGTTTGCCAAAACTGGGGGCCTCGGCAAGCCTGACTGTTCGAGGGATTATGGCCTCATATACGATTGCCTTAAGAGATTGTCTGATTTCTTCAGCGACTTGTTTGGAAAGGTTTGTCCTTTCATCAAACATGGTGAATAGAAGCCCTTCGATGGAAAGTGAACGATTTAAATAGGTGCGGACTTCATCAAGAGTATGGAAGAGCTCTGGAATTCCTTCCATGCAGAAAAACTCACATTGCACGGGAATAAGGACAGAATCGGCAGCTGTTAATGCGTTTATCGTCAAGAAGCCCAGCGAGGGAGGGCAGTCAATAAAGATGAAATTAAAGCCCTTGCGAATTTTGCCCAGCGATTGTTGAAGCCTTTTTTCCCTGTTTTCCATGGAAAAGAGTTCTGCCTCTATGCCCGACAACTCTGGGGAACTGGGACAGATATAGAGGTTCTCAACTTCTGTTGATTCGATGAAATCAATCATGTTTTGGCCATTCATCAACGCCTGGTAAACTCCTTTTTTTTCTTCTTTAATCTTACCCAAGCCAGAGGTGGCCATCCCTTGAGGATCAAAATCAATGATTAAAACCCTGCTTTTCATCATAGCCAAACTAGCAGAAAGGTTTATAGCGGTGGTTGTCTTGCCGACTCCACCCTTCTGGTTAGCTATGGCAATGACTTTATTCATATTTGCCTTAATGTTTCACGTGAAACATTTATTACTCAGATTTTCTCCTTTTTTGGATGTTTAAATAAATATGGAGATTGAGGATGGCTGCCGGGGTCAAACCAGGAATCTCCTTGGCTTCCTTTATAGCCTTAGGACGATTCCTTTCTAATTTTTCCACCA
>CAZSPM010000404.1:0-2715 GCA_964608785.1 uncultured Eubacteriales bacterium | reverse complement strand
GAGGATAAAATAAACGAGCCATCTTATCCCCAGAAGAGGATAAAGTAGAAAACTAAATTTCGATTTTTTCTTAAGGCCTATCTGGTTATCTTTTACCCTCCCCTTCTCTTCCATCTCTTCTGGTTTTTTCTCTATCTTAAATTTTCGTGAGGCAAGCATGGGAAGAAGAGTCAACGAAACGATTAGCGAAGAAAGAAGGGCGAAGGTCACTGTGAGCGCCTGGTCTTTAAAGAGCTGACCCGCTACTCCATGGACATAAAGAACAGGAAGAAAAACAGAGATCGTGGTCAGTGTAGAGGCTGTGACAGCCATTCCCACCTCTTTTGTACCCGTATAAGCTGCATCCATAAGGCTTTTGCCCAAGCCCTCATGCCTAAAAATACTCTCTGAGACAACGATAGAATTATCCACAAGCATTCCCACTCCAAGGGCCAGTCCTCCTAGAGACATGATATTCAGAGAGATATCCATGAAGTAAAGAAGGTTAAAAGTCGCAATGATGGAAATGGGAATCACAACAGCAATGATGACTGGAGTTTTCATACCCTGGAGAAATATGAATAAAACTAGAAAGGCAAGGATACCTCCAAAGATTATCGATTTAAGGACCGAAGAGATGGCATTCTCAATGTATTTCGCCTGCTCAGAAACAACGAGAATATCTATCCCAGGATTTTCTTTTTCTATCTCTTCTAAAACCTCATGAGCCACCCTTGTGACTTTTACTGTATTGGCTCCTGATTCCTTCCTGACAAGAATTCCAATGCTTTCCTTCTCGTTAAGTTTGGTCACTCCCTCCCGCTCTTTAATGGAATCTTTGATCCGAGCTATATCTTTAAGCCGTACAACTCCTCCTTCAGGTGTTGTTTTAAGGCTTATTTCCCCGATCTCGCTCAATAGCTCAAATTCTCCCACCACACGAAGTGCGTATCTAAATCTGCCCTTCATGATAGTTCCGCCCTGCAAATTACTGTTAAAGTATTCTATTCTCTGGGAAATCTCGTCAATGGTTAATCCGTACAGAGAAAGAAGATCAGGGTCTACTTCCACTTGAATCTCTCGTTCCACTCCTCCAGCTATCTCAGCAGAACCGATCCCTTCGACCTGTTCCAGGCGAGGCTTTATCACCTCTTCAGAAAACTCTTTAAATTCCAGAAGTGTTCCCTCTCCTGAAATAGCTAAAACCATTATGGGTTTACTTTGTGGGTCCAAGGGAATAATATTGGGATTCTCCGCGTCTTCAGGAAGCATAAAACGCGCGCTGTCGAGTTTCTCTCTTGTGTGCAAGGTGGCAAAATCCATATCTGTTCCCCATGCAAACTCAAGAGTCATGTAAGAAAACCCCTCTTTGGAAACAGATTCTACACGGCGCAACCCAGGGATCCTGCTGACGGCCGCCTCTAAGGGTTGAGTCATGAGAGTTTCAATTTCCTCAGGGGCAACTCCAGAGTATTGTGTGACGACAGAGATACGGGGGTAACTGATATCAGGCAATAGATCAACACTCAACTCCCTTAAAGAAACAAATCCAAGAAGCACGATGGCCAGAAAAAACATGAAAGTAGTGACTGGCCTTTTAGTGGTGATTTCAGTTATTTTCATTGCCTTTAATTTATTTTTACATAAGCCTCAGACTGAATTCAACCAAAATGTTGGGGTCAGGCTTTCATAAGTTTTATAACTTGCATTTTTTATAATTCCAACGGAATCAGATCTTGAGTTTTTACTTTTTCCCCTTTTGCGATTATAAGTAGTAATTAAAATTTCCTATCTCAATATGTTAAAACGCAATGTCTGACCCACATAGATTGTCCAGCAACTCCTATATTACGCTTGATCTGGACTTATCAAAGTTATGAAAGTTATGAAAGCCTGACCCCATCAATCTCATCAATCATTATTTAATCATAGGGAACTATTGTCACCATCACTGGTTTTGGTTTTTCTTCATAGCGTAATTCATATTTTCTAAAAAGAAAATAATTCCTGTAGATTCTCAACAATAGAAAAAGCCCGCAGATTATTCCATAAAAAATAAGAAAATGAATAGGTGATTGCAACAACTTTTTTTCCAGTGAGCTCAGAAAAAACACATAGGCTAAAAAGGAAAACAAATAAACCATCCAGAAGATATGCATTTTAGCCTTACCGGGGAGATAGGAACAGGCAAATGGAATCTTACTATAGTTCTGGAAGAGAATTTCCATCAAGAGAGTAGACACCACAAGTCCGTAGAGACAATGATAGAACGCATTCTCTCCTCCCCATAGAACAAAATAAATCACAAAAAGTGAAACAAATAATGGAGCTAAAGCATAGAAAAAAATCCCTTTTTTGAGTCCTGAAAAATAATACTTTTTGTCCTGTGTCTGCGTCAATCTGAAAATCCAGTTTGCCTCTAGAGATACAGGGATATCAACCATGCTTCGCATTCCCACAAGCAAAAAGAATGTTAAAACCAGGGGAACAGAAAGAAGGATTGTATTAATCATAAAAAAATTTTGATAGTCGCCGATAAAAGTTGTCAGCAGGATAAGAATTAGGCCTGAAGCAACGGCTATATAAGTGACCAGGCGCATTTTGTGGAAAGTACTTCGTCTGATAGTTTTTCCAAAAAAATAAAAGACTGCTCTTTGGACAGGATTTCTTAGGAAGATGGAATTAAAAATATCATTGAGTAAAACTCTCATATTTTCTGCGGCTTCATTAACATAA
>CAZSPM010000403.1:0-2726 GCA_964608785.1 uncultured Eubacteriales bacterium | reverse complement strand
ACTCCTGCGCTCTCCTTGCGCGGTTGGAAACCACCCGACACGCAGTTCCCAATAAATATCTGGCCCAGAAAATGAGAAATCTGCCTGACCATATAAAAAACGGAGAAAACTTATCAGAATCCCTTGCGAAGGCAGGTTTTTTCCCGCCTCTATCTTTGGATATGATTCGAATAGGAGAGACCTCAGCAAATCTGGAGGGAATGTTAAGGGATGTGGCTGATTTTTATGATGAGAGAATCCAGACAAAAATTGATACATTTGTCTCCCTTATTGAGCCGATCATTATTATTTTTATGGGCTTGCTTGTTGCAGGGATGCTTCTCTCTGTTTATCTGCCAATTTTTAATATAATAAGAGTAGCTCGATGATGAATAAGGAAAAAAAAGAAAAATCACAAAAAACAACTCATTCCGAAGCGGAAGAGACAAGAAAATTAGCGGAAAGATACAATGTGCCTCATATTGATCTCTCATCCATCACAATAAGTCGGGAGCTTGTTCAGTCTTTTCCTGTGGATTTTCTCTATCGATCGAATTTTGTTCCTTTCGAAGAGAATGAAGATTCTGTAAAAATAGCAATAGCGGATCCTTCCGACATTGCGACCGTCGATGCCATCGAATCCTACCTGGGAAGAAAGGTTGAGGTTTATGCCGCTTCTAAAAGAGCTATCCTCGAAGCGCTGCGAAAGAGCGAAACCGCACTTCAAGTCCTAAAAGATGCGACTGAGGGATTCATCACGCAAGTCGTGGAAAAGGAAGGCATGGAAGAGGAAGATGTTATATCCGTTGAGAAGCTGGCTGATCAGGACGGCTCTATCATCAAGCTCGTGAATTCTATTATCTTTACAGCTGTACAAAAAAGGGCCAGCGATGTCCATATTGAATCGAGAGAAGAAGGTGTGATCATCAAATACAGGATCGATGGTGTCTTGAATGAAGCTATGGAACCGATCGACAAGAAATTTCAAGCTCTTATCATATCTAGAGTGAAAGTCATGTCTGATCTTGATATCGCTGAACGAAGAGTGCCTCAGGATGGGAGATTCCGACTGAAAATCAAGGACAAAACCATAGATTTCCGGGTATCCATCATGCCGAGCATCTACGGTGAAGATGCTGTCATTAGAATTTTGGATAAAGAGATGATTACTGAAGCGATAGAAGAGTTGAGGCTAGATTTGCTCGGCTTTTACGATGTAGTTTTGAGCAAATTCAGAAAGTATATCGTCCAGCCATATGGGATGGTTCTGGTCACTGGTCCAACAGGGAGTGGGAAAACAACCACTTTGTACGCAGCTTTGACTGAGATAAAACTACCAGAAGATAAGATTATCACCATCGAAGACCCGGTTGAGTACCAAATTGAGGGCATCACGCAAATACCTGTTAACGAGAAAAGAGGGCTCACTTTTGCCAGAGGCCTGAGGTCTATCTTGAGGCATGATCCAGATAAGATTATGGTCGGAGAGATCAGAGACCCCGAAACGGCCCAGATTGCAATCCAATCTGCCTTAACCGGACATCTGGTTTTCACAACGGTCCATGCTAATAATGTTTTCGATGTCATAGGACGTTTTCTCCATATGAAAGTCGACCCATACAGTTTTATTTCAGCTTTAAATTGCATACTGGCTCAAAGACTGGTCAGAGTCCTTTGTCCCGCTTGTAAGACTTCCATTAAATACAACAAATCACAATTACTCGAGAGCGGTCTCGATTCTCAAAAATACAAAGATCAAATTTTTTATGAAGCTCGTGGATGTCCAGAATGTTACTATACTGGATACAAAGGAAGAACAGCCATTGCTGAATTGCTTGAACTTTCAGATGAGATTCGAGAGATGATTCTTGCGAAAAAGCCTCTTTCTGAGGTGAAAAAGAGAGCCAAGAGCGAAGGCATGATTTTCTTACGAGAAGTGGGACTGGAAAAGGTCCTGAAGGGGATAACCAGTCTCAAAGAACTAAACAAAGTGACATTTGTAGAGTGAGAAAATGACACCTTTTCTGGATAAGATGAAAGGCTATTTCACCCGGCGGCCTCTTCCCCATTCAGCCTTTCAAGTGTCTTCTCATTATCTGAGCGGAATTCGTGTTTCTCCCAAGGAGGGAAAGGTTAAGAATTATTTCATTCACCCTCTAGAGAAAGGAGTGATTGAACCTTCGTTTAACAAGAAAAATATAAAGAATCCAGCTCTTTTAGAGGAAAGAATAAGAGAAGGATTGGAGAAGCTCTCTCTCTCCGAACATGATATTGCCTGCCTTATCCCAGAGCTTTCTCTCCAAGCATTTGTCTTTTCTTTTGATTCTCTCCCGCATTCTCGACAGGAGAGAGAGAAGATTATGCGTTTCCGGATAAAAAAACAGATGCCCATGCTCCCGGCTGATGCCAGGTTTTCATTTTATGTTATAAGGTCAAACAACTCAGAAAAAATACTTTCTGCCGTGGCCCGTGCTTCTATTGTTCAGGAGTATGAAGATTTCTTCAGTCGACTCCGGTTAAAAGTCAGAGCTATCGGCGTACCTACTGTTAGTCTGTTTAATTTGGTTGAAGGCGACAAAGAAAAAAATTTGCTTCTCATTAATATTGAAGAAGATTCTCTTAGCCTTGTGGCAATAGTAAATTCTGAAATTGTATTATATCGCCTGAAGTCTTATATCCCTGACTCACAAGCAGATGTTTCTCGATTTGTGGAATATATAGACCAAGATGATGCACATACTTTCTTT
>CAZSPM010000402.1:0-2736 GCA_964608785.1 uncultured Eubacteriales bacterium | reverse complement strand
CAGGAAAAACCTGTATGAATATTCCTTGACCTGCAGTCTATATTCCGGATGTGCTCTCGCTCGCTCACCCCACCTCGTATCTCCCCCCACACCCATCTGCTTATAATCAAGGTTCAAAGAGACCAGGTTACGCTTTTTTAAATGGTAGGTATGTCTCTGCCTCTTTTTATCTCCGGGATCAAAATCATCAATTACGAAATGGTGGGCGCTTATACTCAATAAAGGCATGCCAACAGCGAGCAGGCCTGTTCCTTTGTCATCCGTCAGTGCCACCCAGCGGATATCTGTTCTATTTCCATTCTCTTGGGGCCTGATATAGGGATGATACAGTTCCATGACTTTGACGCTGTATACTCCAATCGAAGCGCCTGTTTTTCTATCCCAGTAATTTTCATAGGGACCGCGGCCGTACCATGAAATATTATCAAACTCTGATGGGAGGATCATGTTCATTCCAAACCTGGGCATCTCCGGCAAGTCGATGCTCCCAGGCTGAAATCTGTTCGTTATGATGATATCTCCGCCGCCGTAAACCAGATAGGTTGTGAAGTATCTCGAATCTCCAGCAGGCAGATTCGCAGCCACATCGATTCGTATTTCCTGTGAACTTATTTGCCTGGCCGTGACCTTATGGACAGTCCTGTTTGCACCAGCGTTGCGCCAAATGCCTAGCTTTTTGGGCATATCCCAGCCAAAATCGTTATCAGTGGGCGCGCGCCAGAAATTTGGCGCAGGTCCGGTTTTGATGACCTCTGTACCTCTGAATATTACAGAGGATATTTCTCCCTTTTTCTTATCGAACATTAAATCAAGACTTTTTCCTTTAATCTGGAAGAAATCTTCTGTTTCCTCGAGCGCAATTTTCGGCACCACAGATATGTCTGTTTGATTTAGCGTCTTATAAAATGGTAACTTAAATTGTTCCCATCCCACTTCATGACCCTTGGCAATAAGTGCTGTGCCCTGTTTATTGATGAAGCTCAATTTGAGGAAATATTCCACACCGGCTTTGGCTTGAATCTCTGGTGTGGGAAGATCGATTACTTTTGAATTATGCGGCGGAATATCTAAAAAGGGTAATTTTCCTTCCGCTATTTTTTCATCATCGGCTGTTACAATCCAATTCATCCCCATTGATTTTAGATCCAGAAAGTCATATTTATTGAATATCTCGATTTTCCCCTTCTCTAAATCAACGGGATTTACCTTTATGGATTGATAAACTTTCTTCACTTCCCAAATATGAGGATGCGGCTTTCTATCTGGAAACACGAGCCCGTTTATGCAAAAATTTTTATCACTCAATGTGTCCGGCGGTCCAAAATCACCTCCATAGGCCCAGAATTCCTCACCGTCCTCATTTTTTTTGAGCAGACCCTGATCCACCCAATCCCATATAAAGCCGCCCTGGAGCTCTCTATGTTCTTCGAAAAAATCCCAGTAATCCTGAAGATTACCGAGGCTGTTTCCCATAGCATGAGCATACTCACACATGATGAGCGGACGGTTGTTTAGCCCTTTTCTGAGGAATTCTTCTAAATGATGTATCTGGCGATACATGGGGCAGACAATATCCGTATGCACATGTGTTCCAGCCTGTTCATACTGTACTGGCCTGGAAGAATCACGCTCCTTGATCCATTTATAAGTGGCTTCAAAATTCACCCCATCACCCGCCTCATTTCCGAGAGACCAAATGATAATCGAAGGATGATTCTTATCCCTCTCGACCATGCGGATGGTTCGTTCCATGTGCGCTTTTTTCCATTCTGGATTATTACCGAGAGTTTTATCAGGGTCATATCCCATACCGTGAGATTCTATGTTGGCCTCATCGATGACATAGAGTCCATGTTCATCACACAGTTCATACCATCTGGGATTATTTGGATAATGGCTTGTGCGAACGGCGTTGATATTAAATTGTTTCATCAGACGAATATCTCTGATCATGGATGCTTCTTTGACATAACGTCCTGTCACAGGATCGTGCTCATGTCGATTGACTCCTTTTATAGAAATAGGAACCCCGTTGATCAACAATTGGCCCTCTTTGATCTCAACTCTTCTGAATCCAACTTTACAGCTCGCTACCTCTATTGTCTTTCCCTTGTTATCCGAAAGCGAAAGAATCAGGGAATAGATGTTTGGAGTTTCCGCTGTCCACTTTCTTGGCTTTTTCACAATCCGTTTGAACACGATTTCCTTTTCATCGAGTCCAGAAATTTCTAATTCTTTAATATACGAAGATTCCAACATGGGTACACTATCTGAATCAAAAAGCTCGACCTGGATATGATGATTATTTATCGTTCTCGATAGGTAGTTTTTTGCCTGGGCTTCAACTTTTAAAAGCCCATCTGTATAGGCGTCATCCAGTTCCCCGCGTATGAAAAAGTCTCTGATCATCACATTTGGGGTTGAAAAGAGGAAAACATCGCGCTCAATGCCGCTTATTTTCCAGTAATCTTGATCCTCAAGATAGGCACCGTCGCTGAAGCGGTATACCTCTACAGCTAAAGTGTTTTCTCCTTTGCACAAATGTTTGGTGATGTTAAATTCTGCAGGAGTCTTACTCCCCTGGCTGTAGCCCACTTTTATCCCGTTTATCCAGACGTACATGGCAGACTTCACTCCGCCAAAATGGAGAAATACTTGACGTCCATTCCAGTTCTCTGGAATAGTGAAATTCCTCAGGTATGATCCTACTGGATTATAGTCATGGGGAATATGAGG
>CAZSPM010000401.1:0-2746 GCA_964608785.1 uncultured Eubacteriales bacterium | reverse complement strand
TGCCACTCCTTTCCATAGAGCAATTTGGAAGAGTGCTGTGGAGAGCGCATTGAGCCCGACATCTCGAATATCCCAATAGCGGAGAGGAACCATCCATTGGATAATTTCATCAAAAATCCCTACTAAAGAACCAAGAAGGAAAGCGGAGAGATAGATGCTTTTATCTTTGATGGTGAACCGGAAGGCACGGAAGAGAAAGAATCCGAGAAGTCCGTACTCCAAAAAGTGGATGGCTTCCACTGGTACTGTCCATAATTTAAGAGTGAAATATATATACAGAGCAGCGATGGTTGTGAGCCAGATGTAATTTGAAAACGAACGAATCTTAAGTCTGAAGAAAAGAGCATAAATTAGGATTAAGAAAGCCCCGCACGTAATAACAAGCACGGTGTACCCGAAAAGAGAGCGTCCCCAGCGAGCTTGGACAAAAGACTGAATGGTTCGTGCAAGGGGAACAATAAGGAAAATGGCAAGAGAGCAGAGAACCACCCAAAGCCAAGCAAGAATTTTCTTCTGCCTCATCTGGGAATCTTCTTAAGGAGAAATTTGGAATTGACTTTTTTAAATTTCATAATTAATGTATAATTAGGTAAGCTGGCTGGAGAGGAATCCTCCTTAGCCCCGCTTCCTTTTCCGAACCTTGGCTCCTCGACAGCCAGCCTTTTTTTTGAGGGGTTAATTAGTGCGAAATCTGACAAATCACACCTACCCATATTCTTTGGGGCTAATAGAAGAATCCCCTGCAATTTTCCTTATATGAATAAGGTGGGTTTGATGAATCAAACCCTACAAATCAAACCGCTACTTATTGACTTTAGTGGCTCGTTCTTTCAGGTGGTCTTGTAGCTTGAGATGGGAAATTCCTTCCTGAAGCCATTTGGGTGCTGGTTTACCCATCAGATGGTGGTCAAAAAACTCACGCATTCGGACCGTGTAATCCTTCTGATTGGCCGGTTTTCTCAGTCCATGGTTTTCGCCTTTGTACTGAAGCATCACCACCGGTTGCTTGAGGCGTCTGAGTGTATTGAAATACTCGATTCCTTGATTCCAATCCACCGCCCCGTCTTTATCGTTATGAAGGAGGAGAAGGGGTGTTTTCACATTCTGTGCATAATAGACTGGTGAATTGCGGGCATAAGCCTCTAGATTATCCCAATAACCGCCTTTAAAGCGTCCTTGGCTACTTTCAAAAATAGGCTGATTGGCAGATCCGCTGTTCCAGTAAATCGAGCTGTACATGCTGATCATATTGGTCAATGGCGCTCCGGCTACTGCTGCTCTAAAAATATCGGATTGTGTGATCAGAAAAGAAGTCTGGTATCCTCCCCAAGAATGCCCGTGGATTCCCACTCTATTTTTATCCACGACTCCAGTGGCAATGGCGGCTTCTATGGCCGGAAGGACACACCATACAGATGACATCCCCGGATCATTTATTTTGTAGACAATATCCGGCATGAGGACCGCATATCCTCTGCTAGTGTACACTGATTTGTTGAAACCATTGGCATACGGAGTGAAATAGCGGTGCCGCCATTGAGATAGTTTCTCGTAGATATAGACGATTGTCGGATAGCTTTTGCCTTTCTCATAATTTGCAGGCAAGAAAAGGGCAGCTTGGAGTTTCTTGTTGTCAGTGCCTTTATATTCGATGAGCAGGCTTCCATCTGACCAGAGAAACTCTTTTTGTTGAGGGGTGGCTTCTGTTATTTTTTGTCCTTTCTGGAAGGAACTGTTTGTTAGATAGTAGTCGGGGTAGTCCTTTTGTGTTTGTTTGGTATAGAGATAGACATCAGCGTTTTTGGCCTTGCGGATGGAAAAGAGAGCGTCATCCCAGAGAAGCATTTTGGCTCCAGGTTTTCCCTTGTCTAGGCGGGCTATTCCGCTTTTCTTTGTCCATTCTCCATATGTTCCAATATAAACAGGTTTGGAAAGGTCTATTCCCTTCTCTTCAGGGTCGAGTCTAAAACGGGACCTGTAGCGGATTCCCTCTTTTTTTCCATTTATGGTGAGATTTGTTCCCTGGCCTCCATGAGCGGGTACCTTCCACACGTCCCAATTGTCATAGAGGAGCACAGAGACTCCATCTTTTACCCACCCGAAGGGTCGAATCGGAGGTTTGACAACGTTGCGGTCATTATCTTCGTTGATAAAAGAGGTGGGAATATCTTTTGTGATATTGAAGGTTTCACCAGAAGCCATGTCATAGGTGTAATAGTGACCATCATTATAATAGAGAAAGTGGCTTCCATCAGGTGAAGGGCCAAAATACCAGCGGCTTTTCTCCAGTGCCAGCTTTCGTGCTCCTGTTTTTAGGTCAACAACATAAATATCCTGATAGCGCCGTCCTTCAAGATTTCCCTTTAGCTCGTATTCGCTGTTGTCAAAACCAATAGCCCAGCGGTGTTTAGGAGCGGCGAACACTCGGGGTAATTTTTTATCTGCAAGCCGGATAAGTTTCTTTTCTTTTATGCGGTAGATCGAAAGAAAGCTGAAATTTTTATCCCTTCTTTCTTGGACCTGCTGCATGGATTGGAGCCTTTTATCCAGCCAGTGCCAGATAACGAGACCAGGCAATTCCGGCTCAGGTTCTTTTTTCAGTTTTGGCTTAGCCGGTGGTTTCTCTTTTTTTTCAGGCTCGTCTTTATCTTTCTCTTTCTTTATTTCCTTCTTTTTTTTGACTTGCGGTTCCTTTTTCTCTTTTTCCTTTTCTTTCTCTTTTTTTTCGTCGTTTTGCGTGAATTCT
>CAZSPM010000400.1:0-2747 GCA_964608785.1 uncultured Eubacteriales bacterium | reverse complement strand
CAGAGCTATCAGAATACTGGGGGAGGTTGCTGCAATCGCCTGTGAAGACACACGGCAGACAATAAAACTGCTGAATAAATATAATTTTAAAAAAAAGCTTATCAGCTACTATTATCCCAGGGAAAAACAAAAAATACCCCAAATCATCAACCTTCTCAAAGAAGGGAAGGATGTGGCACTTGTTTCAGATGCAGGTATGCCGGGTCTTTCAGATCCAGGATATCTTCTGATCAGAGAAGCCACAAAAGAGGGAATTACTATTATTCCTATCCCAGGGGCATCGGCATTGACCACAGCCCTTGCAGCTTCTGGGCTGCCTACCCATAGATTTCTTTTCTTTGGATTCGCTCCCACCAAAAAAGAAGCGATAAAAAAAATGCTTCATTCCTTACAAGATGAAAAAGCAACCCTTGTTTTTTATCTCCCCCCACGAAAAATCGCCTCATTTCTGAAGCTCATACAGGAAACGCTCGGCAACAGGCAGGTTGTTATTGCCAGGGAAATGACCAAGATCTACGAGGAATTCCTCAGAGGACCAGCAGATGAATTGATTGAACAATGGGAAGAACGAAAGGCAAAAGGGGAGGCAACAGTCCTCATAGAAGGTTCAAAGTAGGGAAAATCCTCTTATTTTTATCATTTTTTAGTCTATAAAAAACTTTTTTTAAATACTTGACAAATACACACTAAGATATTATATTAATAATGAACTAAGATTTTAAGGAGGTTTAAGATGGCAATAATTAGATGGGACCCTTTCAGGGACCTTATAACCCTGAGGGAGAAAATGAATCGTCTTTTTGAGGATGCTTTTGCTACACGTGGAGAAGAAAAAGATCTCATGGCTAGCACCTGGACTCCTTCGGTCGATATATACGAGACCGAAAACGAACTCGTTCTCACGGCTGAAGTGCCCGGCATTGAAGATAAGAACATAGAAATCAAGATTGAAGACAGTACTCTCAGTATAAAAGGTGAACGAAAGTTCGAGAAAGAAACGAAAGAAGATAATTACCACCGCATTGAGCGTGCTTACGGTTCTTTCTATAGATCATTCACGATTCCCCATAATGTGGACCAGGACAAGATCCAGGCTGAACATGAAAATGGAGTCCTCAAGATCAGCATGCCTAAAAAACTGGAATTGAAACCTCAAAAGGTTAAGATTCTAAAGCCTAAAGACAAGCCCAAGAAATAAAAAAGATTAGATTATCGCTTTAGGGAAGCGCCCGAGGTCAATTGATCCGGGCGCTTATTTTTTCCCACTAAAACCGAAAGGACTCATGCTCGGGCAATAGTTACGGCCCGGACCTCTTTCACACCTGCTTTCTTTAAGGCGCGGCTACTCTCTCTAATCGTTGCTCCTGTTGTGTAAACATCATCCACCAAGAGTACAACCTTCCCTTTTAAATATTCTCCCTTTATAACACGAAACGCGCCCAAAACGTTTTTCTTTCTGTCTTTGACTTCTAATGACGTTTGAGGGGGCACATTTCTAATCTTAATCAACCGTCCCTCCACAAGTTCGATGCCTCTTGAGTCTGCCAAATACTTAGCTATAACTTGGGCCTGGTTAAAGCCTCGCTGCCTTTCCTTTTTGGGATGAAGGGGAACAGGTATAATAGCTTCCACTCTCCACCATATCCTCTCTTCTTTACATAAGGAGCGCTGGACAAAACGAGCCAGATCTTTCCCCAACACTCTGAAATGATGGTATTTATAGAGAAGGATAATATCCTTTAACTTTCCTCTATATTGCCCACCTGACCGATGAAGGGAAAAGGGGGATCTGGTCATTAGACAATCCTGACAGAGATGAGGCTCTCCGTGTCCCTCAAAAAACCGCCCACAACAAAGACAATAAGACGATTTATGAGGGACTATACTCTTTAAACAAGAGCGGCAGATGATTCTTTCCTGGGGAAACTCAAGAAGTGTCGAACACAACTGACAGAATGAAGGGAAAAAAATAAGCTCAGCTAATTTTGCACAGGAATGAAGCCTTTCACGAAGAAGAGAAATCAAAAGATTCTTCCTCTTCTTTTTCCTGACATTCTATACAATAGGGAGTCCAAGGAACCGCATCAAGCCTCTTTTTGCCTATATCTTTATTGCACATCTGGCATACGCCATACTCATTCTTTTCAATCCTTTTGAGGGCCTCGTCAATCAAAAACAACTGTTTTCTCTCTGCATCAGAAAGGCTGAGAAGAAATTCCTTGGTATAAGAACTTTCTGCTTTATCAACTAAATCCTGGGCTATTCCTGATTCAACTTCTTTACTCTGGTTGTAGACCTCGCTTATCTTATTAATGATTTCTTCCTTCTTTTTTAAGAGTTTCTCTTTATATTTCTCTTTTTCTTTTTTAAGCATAGCTTCCCCCTTTACTTTGCATATTTTCTCCCTTTCATAATGGTTAAGGAACGATAAATTTGTTCTAAAAGCATGACCCGGCTCAACTCATGAGAGAAGGTCATCTGAGAAAGAGAGAGGAGGACATCCGTCCTTTTTAAAATTCTCTCTTCCAGCCCCAAAAATCCTCCAATAACAAAAGTGATAGCACCCGTGGAGGAAGCGGCAATCTTTTCTAAAAAACGGGCAAACTCGATAGAGCTCATCTCTCTTCCTTTATCAGAGAGGCCGATAATATAGTTATTTTTAAAATGTTCTTCCAGGCCAGCAGCTTCGATTTCCTTAATCCTATCTGCGAATTTTTCTGGTATTCCTCTGGCCTCCTTTGTCTGGA
>CAZSPM010000399.1:0-2756 GCA_964608785.1 uncultured Eubacteriales bacterium | reverse complement strand
TTGCGAATTGAAATCAAATTCTTTCAGAAGTTTAGGTTTGCCTTCTTTATACTCATAAATTTTTACAGTCGTACGATCTTGGCCCCGCTCGACAATATAGGATGTATCGGGATCAAACCAGTGTGGCCGTCCATTCAATTTGCTAATTTCCTTGATTTCAAAATTTTCGAGATCTAATTTGGCAAATTGTAAGCCACTTTTCCATCCATAAATTTCTTTCAGATGAATATTGTTCATACTCTTTCTGGGCAGTCCCATCCCGAATCTGTAACCTTTGCTGTTTGGAATCTTATGGATTATTTCAAATTTTCCATCCTTTTCTTTGAGGATGATTAATTCATTCTCTGAATAGGTAATGAGCATCCGGTTGACATAACAAGGCCTTACAATGCTTTTTCCAATGATCTCGGTTCTGCCATCCTCCCATACCCTCAGAAGGGTTGGATTATACTTAGGTCTAAAAGAACATAGAAGCCAGAAGCGCTTGCCATCAGTTTCGTCAACTCCCAAAATGTGGGGTGATTTTATTTTTTCCTGTAAAGAATCATCAATAGGTATCCTTGATATTTTTTTTGAATTTTCATCGATCAGAACAAGCTGTAAGTCTGAGACGTTTTTCCTTATTACTTCGTGAAGGCCTATGGTTTGTTCATGCTTCCATATGCTCCCCCACCAGATATAAGTTCTTTTTTCAGGGGGGCTTTCATAAAGAATCTCTGATGTGTAATCGGATGTGTTCAGCCTAAGTAACTTATATCCAGAATTTTCATACACAAATTCATTTTCTTCCAGATAAGGCCAGAAACCTCCTTCGAATTTACCTTTAATCTTATGCACCTTGTCTGTTTCGTGAATTTTGATTTCAAGGTTGTGATGTTCGATCAATTTTTGATCTTGAGTGAGATAATAGTATTTATAGCCAATGTCAGTTCCCGCATAGACAAAGAGGAACGAGGTAATAAGTCCTAAAGTGAAAATTGGAGTGAAATATTTGAAATAACGTTTGTTGTAGGTTTTTGCTGGCCGGATATCAAACTTTCTAAAGGAGAGAAAGAAAGAGATCAAAAGAGGCAGTAGTAAAATAGTCATTGCAGTCAGGATTCCTGGAAGAAATAGATCAATCTCCCCAGTGAAGAAGTATTGAATTTTTTTTCTGGAGATTGGGAGTCCATTTTTTAGCAAGACCAGACAATAAGCAAGGATTAAAAGCCCAAAATAGATGATCAAAGAAGCTACAGATAGGACAAAAAGAATAACGAAGTTATCAGAACTGGCGGAAAAAGAAAGGGCGATGAAGTAGAGAGAGAAATAGATGACAGTAAAAGAGTAAAAGGAAAATGCTGCAGAACTCTCACCGCCATTCTTGTATAGGATAAAGAAAGCCAGGTAGAAAAATAAAACAGAAATTATCCTTGGGAGAATTTTTAAGCTGATGAGCTTAAGCCGGGAGTAGGGGAGGGAAAGCAGGTATTCCATTCCCCTTTGTTCCTGGTCAAACGAAAGCATAGACCCTCCCATGAAAAGAGCCCAGAAAAAAAGCCCGAACTGGAAAAGTGGGAAGAAAATTTCAAAGTAAGACAGTTTAGACACAATAGTTGTAATGATAAGTAATCCTGGCAATAAAAGAGCCACGAGGATAGAGATGATAGCCTGTTTTAAAACTTCGCTAATTTCCTTCTTTAACATACTGACCTCCTACAAAGGCTTTGATAATATCGTTTAAACTGAGTTCCTTATATTCAGAGGGAAAAGACTTTCTAAACTCCTCTTTAAAAGGATAGATGAAATATTCCTGTTGAAAGGAAGATACTCTTTTAAAAATATAGGGAATCTCTTTGGGTATTTCTTGCTCTGAAACCACACTTTTTATCTTTTCTCCAAGAGTTTCGCATTTCTCGTCAAGGATGAATTGTCCTTTTTCCATAACAAGGACACGCTCAGGAATTTTTTCGATTTCTGAGAAAGTGTGATTGATCATGATAACGGTTGTCTGGCAACGGTCTATTAATTCAATGATGGCTTCTAGAAATTTTTCTCTTAAGTAAGGATCGATCGTATGAATGATTTCATCTATAAGCAGGATTTCAGGCTTCTGAGACAGGAGGAGGGACAGATGATAAAGAGTTCTCTCTCCGGCTGATAGGTTTTTGATTTTCTGATTGAGGTCAAATTTCAATTCTTTGATCAATGTGTAATCGAACTCTTTAATATGAAAAACATTGGTATGAAAACGGATGCCTTGTTCCACGGTTAAATTTTCAAACAGGCTTATCTGGTCTGAGATGAATCCAATTTTTTCCTTATTGATTCCTTCGCTATAGACAATCTGGCCTCTATCCGGGAATATGACATTAGCCAGACATCTCAGAAATGTGCTTTTTCCTGAGCCGTTTCTTCCGGCGATCACTACCGACTCCTTTTTCTTAAATTGAATCCGGATATCATTCAGGATTGTCTTCCTTCCTACCCTTACCTTTAAACCTTCTACTCCAAGAATGTTATCAGTCATTGGTCAAATCCTTTTCTATTAATTTTTTTATATCTTCTCTCGTGGCTCCTAGAGAAAGCGCTCTCTCAAGGAAACTCCGGAAATCATCCTCGAGCATCCCCTTTCGAAGGCTGTCGAGTTTGATGTTTTTGTAATTCACCCAGTTGCCACTGCCTCTTTTGCTTTCAATAAACCCTTCTCCCTCCAAATTGTAATAGGCCTTTGCTACAGTATTCGGATTTAATTTAAGTATCTTTGCCAGCTCCCT
>CAZSPM010000398.1:0-2767 GCA_964608785.1 uncultured Eubacteriales bacterium | reverse complement strand
CTAACCTGCCGAGTGCCGGAACCGCTGGCTGCAAAGGAGCTCGAAAAGGCACCCCATGTGCAGCCCAGTTGGCTGCCAAAGAAGTTTCGGTCAAGGCTAGAGAATATGGAGTAAGGTATGTTGATGTAAGGATTAAGGGGCCAGGTGCAGGAAGAGAGTCCGCTATTCGAGCTCTTCAGGGAGAAGGCTTGGAAATAAAATCTATCAAGGATATTACGCCCATTCCCCATAACGGTTGTCGGGTCAGGAAACGAAGGAGAGTTTAGGGAAGCGAGTATAAGGAGAAAGAAAGATGTCAGGATATAGAGGAGCAGATTGTCGGCAATGTCGCGTGGAAAAAGTGAAACTTTTTCTAAAAGGAAGCAAATGCTTGAGCCAGAAATGTCCAGTAGAGCGGAGACCGTATCCTCCTGGAGAACATGGAAGAGCAAGGAGAAGAATCCTAGGCTATGGTATCCAACTCAGGGAGAAACAACGGCTGAAAAGATATTATGGGATGACTGAGAGGCAATTCCGGTTATTCTTCCTAAGGGCTGAAAGAAAAAGAGGAATTACCGGAGAGAGTCTTCTGACCATGTTGGAGAGAAGACTGGACAATGTCGTTTTTTTAATCGGATTTTCTCATTCGAGAGCCCATGCTCGGCAATTGATTACTCATGGTCATTATCAAGTTAATCATCGGAAGGTCAACATCGCTTCTTTTCTTGTGGACAAAGAGGATGTTATCTCATTCAGAGAAAAATCAGCGAAAAATGAAGAGCTGAAAGCCATTGTGGAATATAATAAAAATAAAACTGTACCAGGCTGGATTGAAGTTGATTCTGAAAAAATGGAGGCAAGAGTTCTTGCTTTTCCAAAACGTGAAGATATTACTCTTCCTGTGGAAGAGCATTTAGTAGTCGAGCTTTACTCGAAGTAATATTAAGGATCAGGTTCCAATGGGGTCAGGCCTTTATAAGTTTTATAGTTTATTAGGAAATAGAATGAAATTTCAAATAGTTATCAATTATAAAACTTATAAAGGCCTGACCCCAATGTTACATCCTGAAAAGGAGGAATGATGATAGAAACAGGTTTTCAGAGGCCGAAGTACCTTGAATGTGATTACGAGACTTTAACAGAAAAATTCGGAATTTTCTCTGCTCAGCCTTTTGAAAGAGGCTATGGCATAACGGTAGGAAATGCACTTCGAAGGGTTCTTCTCTCTTCTATAAAAGGAGCGGCCATTACTGCTGTTCGAATTCAAGGGGTCCTTCATGAGTTCTCTAGCATTCCTGGAGTAGTAGAAGATGTCACAGACGTCATACTGAATTTGAAAAGCATCCCTTTAAAACTTAAGGGGGATGAACCAAAGATGATGAATTTAAAAATAGAGGGCCCAGCCGAAGCAAAGGCATCTGATATCGTTCGTGATTCTGAAATCGAAATTCTTAACGAGGATATTCATATTGCTTCCCTCGATAAAGATGGCAAGCTGGATATAGAGATGATTGTAAAGAATAATAGAGGCTATATTCCTGCTGATCAGAATTTCGATGAACAACTGAGTGTGGATTATATTCCCCTCGATTCATCTCACTCTCCTGTTAAAAGGGTGAATTACAGGATCGAGCTCGCCAGGGTAGGAAAAAGAATCGATTATGAAAATTTGACCATGGAAATTTGGACAACCGGTGCAGTAACTCCCACCGATGCTTTGAGCCAAGCGGCTAAGATATTGCGAGACCATATGGTTATCTTCCTTAAGATAGTTGATGAGCCTTTGGAAAGAGAAAAAGTGGCAGCGAAGAAAGAGATTCCTTATTTCTCTCAACTGGATATTTTATCAAAATCAATAGATCATCTAGAGCTTTCGGTCAGGTCAAATAATTGCCTTAGGTCGGCTGGCATCGAGAAAATTTTCGAATTGGTTCAAAAAACAGAAGATGATCTATTAAAGACAAAAAACTTTGGCCGCAAATCGCTGACTGAGATCAAAGAGACTCTCCAGGGATTAGGCTTGGGGCTGAATCTGGACCTCCATTCGAAATTATTAGAGAAAATAGAGGGAGAAAAGAAGGAAGAAAAAGAAGAGGAGTTCGCTTTATGAGGCATCTTGTCAAAAGAAAGAAACTCCGACGAAACACTGCCCAAAGACGGGCTTTGCTGCGAAATCTAGTAACATCCTTCCTGGAAAAGGAGCGTGTGAGAACGACTCTAGCAAAAGCCAAAGCAACAAGACCTCTGGCAGAGAAAATGATTACCTTAGCCAAAAGAGATTCCCTTCATACCAGGCGCTTAGCCTTAAGATTCATATACAAAAAGCCTGTGGTAAAGAAGCTGTTCGATGAAATTGGCCCCCGCTTTAGCGAAAGACCCGGAGGATACACGAGAATTGTAAAGATTGGGCCGCGAGCTGGAGATGGCGCAGAGATGGCTATTCTTGAGTTAGTAGGCTCAGAGTTTAAGAAGAAAGAAAAAAAGAAGAAGGGGAAAAAAGAAAAAGCAAAGAAGTAAATTCAGAACCTTATTATATAGCTATCCTTCCTTAAATCCAATCTCCCCCATAAGAATTCCTTTTTTAGGTCCTCTCCCATACTGTGTGGAGAAGATATGCCTTAGTACATCAAAAGAAAATATTCGGGGATGGCCTCGCTCTCAATCAGATTTTTTACGCCATTCCCTCTTTGTTTTTCAGTGGACATGCGAAGGGCAGTGGGTGAAAAAAACCGCTTGAAGGCTGAACGGGCATTGTTCCTCTCACGAAGGGAGAGGAGAGTGAAGCCTG
>CAZSPM010000397.1:0-2771 GCA_964608785.1 uncultured Eubacteriales bacterium | reverse complement strand
GGTCGTGCCGAACTCGTAGCTCGTGTTCTCGCACGTGATCTCATCGTCACCGTTGCCGTTACAACCATTGATCATCGCCATGAGGGCGAGGATCGTCATCGGAACGAAAAATGTTCGCCAGTTCATGACTGACTCCTTTCCCTCTGCTCTCGCAGAGAAGTGAATCTCTGCTTTGCAGAGTATATTTGTTATTGGACAATCTATCTCTAAGACTTAGAAACAGGTTGCCCAATAACAAAAACTGAAAGGGAATATTACTCCCGAGTTGTTAAGAGGAAATTGTTAGCTCTGGGCAATACAGATCTTCATAAACTCGCGGTAAGGTTGATAAAGGAATAATTGGCAAGCTTGTGACCATTCGGATTCAAAAAACTTCAAAATAATCAAAAACAACTTAGAACATTTCAAAACATAATTTTTTTTGTTTTCAACAGCTTACGTTGTAAATAGCTATATTTAAATGAGTTATAAAAACGGCGGGGGTCGATTCCCCTCTTCGGCATTATATCTTCTTTTTTATCAATAACTTATACGAGACATAACAAGTTTTATTCCAATCCAGCCAGCCTCTTCCTTGCATCTCCTATCTCGGGCGGCCAGGATCAGCGTCCTTCCAGAGGTCGAGGAATTTCTTGAGGCTATCTATGGTTTTGCCTGGTGCTATTCTAATTTCATTTTCTTCAATAGGACTTGAAACCTTGGACTAAAACGAAGGCTATCGAGCGTTGGATCTACTTTAAGCCTGACCATCCCTGCATTTCGCCCCTCAAAAGACTTTTCCAGCCACTCAAGCGCCAAATCTTCTTCGCCCAGTCCAGCATAAACCCTGGCTATGGCATATCCCCCATTCAGCTCTTTCAGTTCTTCGATCATCTTCAGCGATTCCTCTCTCATGCCAGGCAGCGCATAGGTATATGCGTATCGCACACCCACCTCACCTCTCCTACTTTGATACGCTTCTATAGCTTCCTTATACATTCCATTTTCATAATAAGCCCATCCAAGCAAGCTGTAGGCCAAGGCAAAATTCGGGTCCAGTTCCAGCGTTTGTTGGCATTGATCTATCGCCCTTTCATACTGGCGTGCATAGAGGAAAACAAATGCCTTCATAAAATTTATGATCGGCGAGAATGGATCAAGTTCATGTGCTCTTTTTATCTCTGCCATAGCTTCTCTATGTCGACCCATTGCTGACAAATACTCAGCATACCAGTGATGAGCTGTCACATGGCTGGGATTTATCTGGACAGCTTGTCTCAATTCAGTCTCAGCAGCTTCCCAGCCCCACTCGAAATACGTTTTAATAAAACCTAGCGCCGCATGGGCCTCGGCGAGCGTTTCATCAATGTCTAGTGCCTTCATCACTGCCTCTTTCGCTTTAAAAACAGCTTCCTTCCTCGAAATGCGAGTGTATAAAGTAGAAATGTTGTAGGTGTCGGCCAGACCAGCATATGCCAGGGCATAGTTGTTGTCCACTTCAATTGCTTTTTTAAAATAGTCGATGGCCTTTCCTATATCCTCTCCAGTCCTTTTGTTCCAGAAGTAACGGCCCTTCAGGTAGAGCTGATAAGCCTCGGTGTCCTCAGTATGACGTTTGGTTAGACCAATAAGTTCTTCCCCTGTAAGTCTCAACTGAAGGCTGCTTGCGATGGAGTTTGAAATTTCCTCTTGTATTGCAATAATTTCCGATATTTTCCGTTTATACTGTTTTCCCCAAATATGGCTGTTATCCTGTACTTTCATGAGTTCGACACTAATAGACAGCTCATCCCCAATCTGATTCATCTGACTCATGAGAACTGCCTTAACATCGAGCTCATGCCCTATTGCTTGAGGATCTATCTCTTTTCTTTTGTAGCGAAATACAGAACCACGTGCTATGACTTTTTTCAGGCTTGGCAACTGCGACAGTTTGTTGATGAGGCTCTCGGCGATCCCGTCACTTAAATATTCTGTTTCAGGATTTTTATTTTCAAAGGGTAGAACTGCAATCGAATCTATGGCCTCAGCACGTCCCGTGAAAAGAGTTAGAGCTATAACAGTCATGATGATGAGAAAACCTGCTATGCCTGCATAAAGAATGGATCTCTTCCTTCTAAGCAGCTTTGCTTTCCTCACTCTTGCCTTAATCTCTTCTGGTACTATTCCCTCTGATATGGATCTTAAATCCTCTAAAAGATCATCTATGTTCTGATAGCGCTCATCCGGATTCTTCTCCAGAGCTTTGCTCACAACCTGATCTATAGACATGGGAATCTCTGAGCGCAAATCCGTGATCGGCTTGGGATTTTCTTTCAAGATGGAATACACAACAGCTTGATCCTGCGCCCCCTTGAAAGGCAACCCACCGGTGAATATCTCATACAAAACCACACCAAATGACCAGATATCCGTTCGATGATCAACCTCTTCTCCTCGGGCCTGCTCAGGAGACATGTAGGCAATCGTCCCCATCGTCATCCCTTCTTTGGTTACCAAAGTGCTTCCTGCAATCCTAGCCAAACCAAAATCCATTATCTTCGCCTGATCTTCCTCCGTCACCATGATGTTGGCACTCTTGATATCCCTATGGACCACTCCATTTTTATGTGCTTTCTGCAAACCTTCTGCTACTTGTAAAGCTATCCTTATGGCCTCATCCAGTTCCAGAGGACCCGATTCAATCTTCTTCTTTAAATTCTGTCCTTCTATATAAGCCATCGATATGAAGGTTTTTTCCTCAGCCTCATCAAATTCATAGACAGTACATATGTTAGGATGATCCAGGGCAG
>CAZSPM010000396.1:0-2774 GCA_964608785.1 uncultured Eubacteriales bacterium | reverse complement strand
TCACCTTTATATCTGTTAAATCAGCAGTTGCGCGTTCCTTTAAAAGTTGAATCCCTAAATGCATGCTCCACTTTCTGTTGGATTGAGGCTGGAGAAGAAGAGGTGTTTTCTCAGGAAATTGCGCTCTGAGTCTCTGAATGGCTTTGAGATCCAGATCTTTTGTTATGATGATCTTAACCTCCCTTGCCTTTTCTTTGTACTCTGGCCGGAAGTAATATTTGTCGGGCTTTGGGGAGATGGAGTACCAGTCCACTGGCAAAGGACGAAAGATTGTGGCATTCGTTTCGATCTGGACTTTGAAGTTTTCTCTTTTGAGAGATCTTACGAGCTCCCTAACATCCTGTAAGAGCGGCTCCCCTCCTGTGAGGCATACCCATTGAGCTGGGAAGTCATTTCTCAATTTTTTAATCTTTTCCAAGAGTTGAGCACTCGAGTGTTCCCGTCCCCAGTTCCAGGCATATTTGGTATCGCAGAAGGAGCATTTAAGATTACATCCTGAAAAGCGCACAAAGAGGGTGGGTTCGCCCAGCCTGAGACCTTCCCCCTGGATGGAGGAGAATATTTCAGTTATTTTCAGAATATGTGGCTGAGGCATCTTCTGATTCCCAGACAGTTACTTTTTTTAGAGGAAAGTGTTTTTTCAATTCATGAAAAAAGTATCGAGCTAAATTTTCAGCGGATGGGTTAAACTCATAGACTTCGTTGAGAAGTGTATGATCGGGCAGTATTTCAGACAGTTTCTGTTTGATTTCTGTAAAATCTATTCCGATTCCTGTCTTATCAAGCTCTGTCACTTCGACTTCGATTTCCACCTGAAAGCTATGTCCATGAATCTTTTCACACTTTCCCTTATATTCTTTTAAAAAATGTGCAGCCTGAAACCTGTCTTTTACCTTAAGTATCCAGCTCATATTTTTCCTTCTTTTTCCAATCTAAGAAGTAGGGGATCCTTTGAGCCAGCCTCTTCCCAGGCTTTTTGGCGCAAAAGGCATGAGGAACATTCCAGGCAGGGAATTTCCTCTCCCAAATAGCAAGAAATAGTATAGGAGTAATCCACTCCGAAAGAAAGGCCTTCCTTTATAATTTCGGACTTTTTCATATCTACAAAAGGCGCGAGGATTTTGAGCTTTTCCCCGGTGAATGAGGCTTTTGATCCCTGGTTTATGGCCTCTTCCATCGCCTTTACAAATTGGCTTCGTGTATCAGGATAGTTCGGAGAGTCCAGGGTGTTGAAACCACAAACAATCTCTTTTATTCCCCTGGCTTCAGCTAAGGCAGCAGCCAAGGACAGGAATATGCCATTTCTGAAGGGAACATATGTAGAGGGCACTCCTTCTTCGATCTCTTCAGCTCTTTTGAACTCAGGAAGTGGAATATTCATATCAGTGAGGGAAGAACCTCCTATCTGTTTGAGATCCACTTGTATAATCTTATGATAAATATCAAGCTTTTGAGCTAATTTGCGAGCCATGTTTATTTCAATCCTATGGCGTTGTCCGTAATCGAATGTCAGAGCATAGACTTTCTTGTAACGACTAAGAGCCCAGTATAGGGCTGTTGTGGAGTCAATACCTCCGGAAAAAAGGACAACACTTGTTTTCATCTTTGGAGATTCTATGCCTGATAATAAAAGATGGAACCTTTTTTTTCAAGGTCGCTTTCGGGATTTCCAAAATCATTCGAGCCATCGCGGCTATGGAGATGGATGTTCTTTGACTTTTTCCCCGTTAATTGCTATTTTTCTACTTGGCTGTGCTATCAGACAATTTTATTACTTATTTTTATGAGAATTCATTTGAAATCAGGAAAAAAGAGACTCATTTTTTTAACCTCAATCTTAGCGTGTCTATTGCCTGTCTTTTTGGGTAATATGGCACTTGACGGCTATCCATCATCAGATGATGAGACTATTAGATTTATTAAAGAAAATCAAAATGAGGATGGAGGATGGGGCTATTGGCCGGGTCATGAGAGTTATACAGAGCCCACTGGCTTATGTATGCTGGCCTTGAAATTTGCCGGAATTGAAAATGGGCTGCTGGGGGGACTTGAATATCTGAAAAAATGCCAATTGGATTCAGGAGGAATTGGCATCAACGAAAAAGATAAGGAAGGCAATTGGATGTCCTATGCGGCTCTTCTTGCTTTTCATGCTTTGGGTGCATCCAAGGAAGAAGAACACTTAAAAAAATGGATTTTAGATTTCTATGATGGGTTCGACGATATCCCTCCCGACTTAGTTGAATCCACGTTACAGGAACTTCGATATGATATAACCATTGATGGATGGCCTTGGTTTGGTAGAACAAACTCATGGATTGAGCCAAGTTCCCTGTTTATAATTGCTTTAATCCATTCGGGAGTTGAGCCTCAGAACGAAAGGGTGAGTTCAGGAATAAAGTTCCTTGTAAATCGGACGAATAAAAACGGAGGATGGAATTATGGAAATCCTTATGTTAAAAACACATATCTGGATGCCTTTCCTCTCCCAACTTCCATCGCATTGCTAGCACTAGGGATCACAGGTAACACTGAGGAAACGCCTGAGGTTAAAAGGGCTATAGATTTCTTAGAACAGTCCATTGGGGAAGAGATGTCAACCGTAAATCTTGCCTGGGCTCTCATGGCGTTCAAAAACTATAGTACCGCTCAGAAAAAAGCCAAAAGGATTGCAATCATCTTGAAAAATCGCCAGATGGCTGATGGAAGCTTTAGGAGAAATCTGTTTGAAACGGCTCTTTCTTATTTAGCTCTATCCGATTTCAGGTTTAAAT
>CAZSPM010000395.1:0-2782 GCA_964608785.1 uncultured Eubacteriales bacterium | reverse complement strand
CAGAGGCATGCCGGTATTCCGCGGCTCTGCTGCAGGGAACCCAAAATATTTATCTTCTGCTTGTCCAACCAAATAGTCATTGCTGACAACAGTATAAACTCTTTTCGGGTAGAGAACTTTGCCCCCTTTCACCAAAACCTCTCCATTGACCTCTACAAAGTCAATTCTTTCCCCATATGGCTTATCATCCTTAGGATAATATCTGTACTTCAATCCGGAAACTTGCAATCTGTCCTCAGCCCTTTCCACGTCATTCTCAAGCGCCTGTTTAAGCTGCTGACCGGTGAGTTTGAAGAGGACCAAAGTGCCTTGAAATGGATAGACATTAAATACATCGGCCTTGGTCACTGGCCCTGCTTGAATATCGGCTCTGATTCCTCCACTATTATGAAGTCCTATTTGAGTGCCTGTTTTCCATCGCATCGCATCTGTTATCCAATTCCCCAGCGCACATTCTATCGGCGCATTTCTTACTGGATAATAGCTACGTTCTTGTTCTCGTTGTGCTTCTCCTATAACTTTTTCGTACTCAGTTCCGATTGATGTCTCAATCTCTTTAACAAAAGCTGTCACCTGAGGTGAAGCTCTCAAATCAATATCCGCCCATAGCCAAATGAGTTCTTCCTCATAATTCACGATTCTATCGTTTTTGACTTCTAACTTTAAGTAACCCAACGTTTTCTGATGACCTTCGGTGGATTTGACCAATACTCCGTTAATCTCTTCAAACCGGCCATCTTCCGAGGCGACCAAAACCACATCAATCCCTGAAATATTCTCAGCTATTTTTATTCCAGGATTAAAATCGCTATGAGAAAGTACAATAATCAAGTCAGTCTTTTTGTCTAAGTCAGGAACATAAGAATTAAGAGTGGGAATGATCGGTAAAACATCCAAACCGTTAACCAGTTCTCTTTTGACTTCCTCTAAGAAATCCTCTTCCATAACGGCTATAACGCCAATCATTAATCCCCCTATTTCAAATATACGATATGGTTCTGCATGAAAAAGCTTGCCGTTATTTTCATAGACGACATTGGCCATAATGGTCGGAAATTTGGCTAATCCTACAAGCTCTCCAGCGTTTTCCTGACCTCTGTCAAAAGAATGATTTCCATAGCACCAAATGTCGTACCCCAATCTGTTTAAGAACTCTATCATCGCTCCACCTGTTACACCTTTGTATTCGATTTCAGCAGCAAGGGTACCTGTCATAATATCCCCGGTGTCAATCAGCAGGCTGTTTTTCTCTCTAGCTCTAATTTCACTTATATAATGACTCGTAGCTTCCATGCCTCCAATTAGCCTTTCTCCATTCTCGGCCTTTATCTTGAAGGGCTTAAAGATGCCATGCGTGTCGTTAGAGTGAATCAGGACAATCTTTTCTGCTCGCAGAGAGCAAACCACCCCAACGGCTAAACCTAAAGCCAGAATAACCGAAATGGCCTTTTTCATCAGAAAAATCTTCTCCTTGGGCTCTTTTTTTCTTCTTGCCAAACGGAGATTATAATCTCAATTGAACAGAATCTCAAACAAAATTCAATGAATTTTTTTAATATTTCGCTGAAGTAAGATATCTTACCTAGGGAATCTGATTGATTTCCTCAATAATTTATCAAGAGAAAAGTTCTATGTCAAAATGTAAAAAAAGAATGGTTCTTTTTTTTTGGAAAGCTGAATTGTTTGAAAAAAAAATTAAAAGGCTTAGTATGAGATCTAATCAGACGATTTTTAGGACAAAATCCTAATACTAAAATCCGCCTCCAGAATCTATTTGCTTCTCTCTAGCTCTACTGCTCCTGAATCCCCATCTTCTGTTTCCCAGTATCCGCTCATCTTATCTCCCTCTACAGTTAGAGTTATGTAAACTCTCAAATACTCTTCTCCCGTAAAGACATTGAAATTGAATGTCAACGTATTATCTTTGAGCTCGATATCAGCACATTTCTCATCCTGAAGCATTCCCATTGAATCGGTAATCGTTCCAGCATATTTCCCTTCTTTCTTTTCTAGCACTAAGGTTAACTTATCCGGCTCTGCGGCATCGGGCACCTCTGTTTCCCCTTTCCAAATTCCGGTTATATCCACAGCTTGAGAAAAAGAAATTCCGCTTGAAAAAGCTGATAGAAAAGCAAACAAGGCGATGAATGAAGCCGCTTTTTTCATACCCTTCTCCTTTCTATTTATTTATAAAATTCATGCTTAAATTAATCTCTTGTAATGACTTATATTAATATACGTATTTCTCAACCTAAAAGTTTCAATTCTTTTATTCTCATCTTGTCTTTTTTCTCCATGCTCCCACATTTGTAAGAACGGATGCGGCGAAGGCCAAAATAAGGAGCGAAACGGCGAGTGTATCCACCAATTGCGGATTGACATCTAAACCTGTGATCGAATCGATTAAAAATTTCGTGTAGGTAGAAGGCATATCATAATAGCCCAGTTTCCCCCTCACCTGCCAATGCCAGTCGGTACAGGGACAGAAACCAAATCCATACCATATTCCCAGAATAGTCCAGGAGAAGGCTGTCATTAGAATAACTACAAAATTAGCTAGCCTTGTTCTTTTCCAAATCCACCCGAAAAGAATAAAGACTATCAGGCTAGAGTGAAAAACGAAAAAGAATTTATCCAAAAATGCATACATATTTTAAACCGGAATATTGCTCTGATGACCTTCGTGACCTTCGGGGTCAGGGCTTTATTAAGTTTATTGTTTTTTTTGGAATAAAATAAAATTTTAAATAACTCTTATATATCACAACTATTACAACCTCTT
>CAZSPM010000394.1:0-2785 GCA_964608785.1 uncultured Eubacteriales bacterium | reverse complement strand
GTTTTTTCTCAGAACTCCGCTGGACCTGACCCCTGTAGATGGCATATCCTGCCCCCGAGACAAAACCTCCGCATCCTACTCCTATCCCTTTTCCAGGAGGGAGTTTACCATATTTTTTTCCCCAATCGGATTTTTCTGCCACCTCCCTCAAAGTAGCTTTGACCTCGCAGCTATGAATATCCAGGTCATTACAGGTTCTCGTATTCGGATCCATGGCATTCCGAAGCCGTATTTCAATAGGGTCAATTCCCAGGTCTTCAGCAATCATGCTCAAAAGGCTTTCAAAGGCAAAGCGGGGCTGCGGAGTGCCGTGGCCGCGCATAGCGCCGCAAGCTGGCTTGTTCGTCATGACTCTAAAACCCTCGTATCTATAATTGGGGAGATGGTATAAGGTTGGAATCATGCTTCCTGCATAATAGGCTGTTATTACCCCAAAAGAAGAGTAAGCCCCTCCATCCAGGTAAATCCGACTTTGAACGGCAGTTATTCTCCCGTCTTCTTTTACGCCGATTTTAAATTTCATGTACTGTTTGTGCCTTCCCCGACCGAACATGAACATCTCTTTGCGACTGTAAACCATCTTTACAGGTCTTCCTGTCATTTTCGAAGCAATGGGCACGATTAATTCAAGAGGTGTTGTCCCGGCTTTCCCTCCAAATCCCCCACCAACTGGTGGCCGAATGACACGGATATTTCCCAAAGGAATATCGAGCACCCTGGCTACCATGTAATGAACGTAATGGGGAACTTGAGTGGATGAATAAAGAACAAGAGTCGCCCCATCATTTTCCCAATATGCGATGGAAGCATGGGGCTCAATAGGATTCTGGTAAACATGATTCCCGACAAATTCTTCCTCTCTGACATAATCGGCTTCAGCAAAACCTTTCTCGACATCACCGAAATGGTGGTCAACTACGGTGTTGATGTTATTTTTAAATCGTTCATGAAGCTGAGGAGCACCTTCTTTGATGGCGTCCATGGGATTATACACAGCAGGCAGCTTTTCGTACTCAACTTCAATAAGCCCCACAGCCTTCTCGGCTGTTTCCTCATCCACAGCAATGACAGCGGCCGCTTCATCCCCCACATGCCGCACATACTCCTTGGCCAAGACGTGTTCATCATACCTGGCCGGCGAGACACCGTAAGTGATATCCGGGACATCTTTTCCTGTCAGAATAAGCTTAACGCCCGGGAGTTTCTCTGCTCGGCTTGTATCCATTCGTTTTATCCGGCCGTGGGCAATCGGAGAATGAAGGATTTTTCCGTAGAGCATGTTCTCAAAATAATAATCAGCAGTAAATTTGGCCTGGCCTGTTACTTTAGCAGCAGCGTCTTTTCTCGGCATACTTTTGCCTACAGCTGTAAATTGATCGAGATCAAAGGAATGAGAAGGCGGTTCTTTTTTTTCTATATATCTTTTCCAATTTCCTATGGCTTCAATAATCCGTGTATAGCCTGTGCAGCGGCAAAGGTTACCAGAGAGAACCTCCTTTATTTCTTCCTCTGTGGGATCTGGATTTCGCTTGATGAGAGCCAGGGCAGTCATCACCATTCCAGATGTGCAAAAACCGCATTGAATAGCTCCATGATTGATGAACGCACGCTGTAAGGGATGAAGCACGCCTTCACGAGCTATTCCTTCGATGGTTGTTATCTCTGCTCCTTCACAGGAGGATGCGAGAAGCAGGCAACTGTTTTTTGGATCTCCATCCACAAGGACTGTACACGCACCGCAAACTCCGAGATTGCATCCTTTTTTTGTCCCGGTGAGTCTCAGCTTTCCTCTGAGAACATCCAGAAGGGTTTCTCCATCTTTCACAGCAACAGTATGTTTTTCGCTGTTAACCTCAAGAGCGATGACACGATAGTATCCCTTATATTTTCCCATGGAATCTACTTTTCTCTCCTGGATTTTCCTCGAGCTTTTTCCGATGCTTCAATTAGACTTCTCTGGGTTAAAGTCTGAATCAATTCCTTTCTAAACCAGGCTGAGCCTCTGATATCCGAGATGGGTTTTGCCTCCTCTTTTGCTATTAGAGATGCTTTCTCAAAGAGCCTGTCAGACGGTTCACTGCCTAACAGAGACTTCCAAGCTTTTAAAGCTATCAGTGGTATAGGAGCAACTGCCCCAAGAACAATCGAAGCCTTTGTTATTTTTCCTTCCCTTAGGGTAATTCTGGAGGCAACAGCTGCAACAGCTAATGCATTAGCTTCCCTAAGAGAGAATTTCTTGTAGGCCATTCCTGTTTGGGAGGGAGGTATAGGGATAAAAATAGAGGTTAGCAAATCTCCTTTTCCGCAGGTCGTCTCTCTGGGACCTCGAAAGAAATCAGAAAGAGATGTCTCACGTGAAGAATCTGAGCACCGAAGCTCAACAGTTGACTCTGCTGCTATCAGGATCGGAGGAAGGTCTGCGGAAGGAACAGCGCTTGAGATATTTCCGCCTATGGTGGCCATAGAGCGGATTTGGGGAGAAGCCATGGATTTGGCCGCATTCGCCAGGGTTGGAATGAATTGATTTACAAGAGGGTCGGATGTTATCTCTTGAATAGTAACCGTGGCTCCAATCCTTATTCTGCTTTCTCCTTTTTCTATTCCCTTTAGCTCTTTTATTTTCAGAACAGATATAACGTCGTCAGCCTTAATCACACCTTGCTTTGCGTCCACTAAAAGGTCTGTCCCCCCTGCCAAGAGTCGGGCCTCTTTAAGCTCTTCCAGGATTTTGAAAGGCTCCGTCAAGTTTTGCGGAGAATGACATTTTCTTGCAGAGAGTGACTCC
>CAZSPM010000393.1:0-2791 GCA_964608785.1 uncultured Eubacteriales bacterium | reverse complement strand
GCACGGCGGGAGGGGGTCTATATCTATTATTCGATTCCCAACCCAAAGATTATCAAAGCCTTTGATTTGATCAGCGATGTCCTCAAAGATGCATTGACTTCCCAGTCTAAAACAATTAAGGCGGCGACGGGCTCTAAGACATAAACCGAGAAAGGATTTTCTCCATGGAAGAAGAGAAAAGAAAAAAACTGGCAATGGTCATTTTCAGTGGAGATATGGATAAATTGTTCGCCGCTTTCTCCATCGCTACAGGCGCAGCTGCTTCGAATATGGACGTAACCATGTTCTTTACTTTCTGGGGACTTCGGGCACTCAAGAAAAAAGCGAACACAGGCAAGAGTTTTTTAGGACGTTTGTTCGGCCTATTTTACGGAGGAGACATCAATCGCGCCACTCCAAGCAAAATGAGCTTCGGCGGGATTGGACGCTGGATGTTCAAGAAGATGATGAAAGCCAAGCGGGTCCCAACACTTGTAGAACTCAGACAAACGGCCGTTGACCTCGGAGTGAAACTCTATGGATGCCAGATGAGCATGGAAGTCATGGAGATACCGCATGAAAAGATGATTGATGAAGTCTCACAATGCGTGGGGGTTGTGACCTTTCTCGAACAAGCTCAGCAAGCTGACATCACACTTTTTGTATAAGAAGGGGACGTCCCCCAAAGTGCCATCCTGTAGCTTTAAAGGTATTGAAATGTCACCTTTTAATATGCAGGGTGGTACTTTGGGGAACGTCCCCCCGTTTCGGGGGATACTTCCCTTCTCTTTATTCTCCGATGATCTTGACGAGGACTCTCTTGCTTCTTCGTCCGTCAAACTCACCATAGAAAATCTGCTCCCAGGGACCAAAATCCAGCTTTCCTCCTGTAATCGCCACAACAACTTCTCTTCCCATTATTGTTCTCTTTAAATGGGCATCTGCATTATCTTCTCCAGTAAGGTTGTGTTTGTAGTTGGATACAGGCTCATGAGGAGCAAATTTCTCGAGCCACTCCTCAAAATCTGCGTGAAGTCCCCTCTCATCATCATTGATGAAAACGCTAGCCGTGATGTGCATGGCATTGACAAGACACAATCCTTCTTTTACTCCGCTCTTCTCAACCAGTGCTTCTATCTCTGGAGTAATATTGATAAACTCTCGCCTCTTCTCAGCATGAAAAACTAAATACTCGGTAAGAGCCTTCATCCTTTCCTCCTCAAACTAATTGCCACTCCGCCTCCGCCTAATGCAAGCATAATCAGAGACTGAACAAAAGTTTTCCACTGGATTTGAGGCGCAAGAAAAACAGAGTAAATGAAGAAATAAATTCCTGCTGCAGCAATAACAACATAAATGCCAAGCATAATCTTCCAGGCTCGGCGATTTGTTTTCGGAGTATCTTCAGAGAAGAATCGATTATAAAGCAGCATTCCAGCCAGACAGAAAATACCAAGCACAGCAAAAATCAGCCAGAAAAACTTCACCTGGCCTATAACATTGGATGCCAAAGGAGCACCAGAGGCAACTGCATCCTCTGTCGGTGCAATGGGCTTGAGAATCCTCTCGTAGAGAACAGCTCCTAAATTGGCTCCGATCAGGCTCCCGAAAACACCGTAGAGAAAGGCATAGCCCATGTAAACCGCTTTCTGCTCTTGAGGAGCTACAATCCCGATGTAGCTGTAATACTTGGGGTGTGCGGTCATTTCTCCGATTGAAAAAACTGCAATTCCCAGGATAAACATCCACGCGCTATGGGTGAAGGCTAAAACTAAAAATCCACAAGACCCGATGACTATTCCTGCTGCCATAACCGGAAAAGCCTTCAGGTTCTTGGTAATCCAGCTGACAAGGACTACAAGGAGAACAATAGTTCCCGCATTGATAATAGTGACGAACTCAACGTCAAATTTAAAGGGCCTGAGCAAGGGAATTTTCTGCATAAACCGGTCCACAGGAGTACGATAAATAAAATCCCGCAGATACCAGAGGATAGAGCCAAACATCTGAAAATAGAGAATCCAGAAACATGAGTAAACCACAATCAGCAATATGAAGCGGGAATTACTCAATACGAGCAGCGCCTCTTTCAGCACCTGGTGGATGGCTTTTGTACTCTCGGGCCTCTCCGGATCTTTAAAAAGAAAAACCGTTGGCAGAAGCATCAAGAAACACCAGGCCGCAGAAGAAAAGAAAACATAGCGCCAGCTAAATCCTTTGATATAGCTGACCCAAAAAGGAGCGAGAAATGCGCCTAGGTTAATGCTCCAGTAGTAGACACCAAACCCAAATCCGCTGTTCTCTTCGGTTGTGGTTCTGGCAACCGTGCCAGTAATAATGGGTTTAAACAGGCCGCTTCCTGTGGCCATGATTAAGAGAAACAGGAAAATCATCCCATAGGTATCAAAGTTTCCTGCTGCAAAATACCCTATTGAAAGCAGAGAAAAAGCCACAAGCAGCATCTTCCGATAACCTAAACGGTCAGCTAAAGCCCCACCTACTATTGGCAGAATATAAGTTAAAGCGTAAACAAACCCTTGAAGAAGTCCAACCGCCTGATGCTCGATATTGAGAACTTTGACTAAATAGAAAGCTAAGACTGAATTCAAGCCATAGTATGCAGCCCGCTCAAAGAACTCCATCAAATTGGCCATCCAAAAAGTCTTCGGAAACGTTGTCAGAATATTCTTTTTCTTCTCTTTATCAGTCATTTCTCATTCTTCTCTCTTTGAATAAAAAGGGGTCGCGTCTCAATGAATAAAAAGGGGTCGCGTCTCAACATTTGACATTTCATTCAGCTTTCATGAATTTC
>CAZSPM010000392.1:0-2795 GCA_964608785.1 uncultured Eubacteriales bacterium | reverse complement strand
TGGTTTCCCGCTTCAGCGGGAACAAGCCTGGATTCCTGCTTGCGCAGGAATGACATTTTCCATATATCTAGATTCCTGCTTGCGCAGGAATGACATTTTCCATGTTTCTGGATTCCTGTGGAGCCTGTGCCCGCGAAAGCAGGTAGCGGGTAGCAGGTAAGGGAATGACAAATATAAACCAAATTTTTTATTTATTTTTGAAACCAAATGAGCTAAAATATAGTTTACTATATTGATAGGATAAATAGGAGGCAAAGATTGGCAAGGGAATATAATAACAATAATGATAAAATTCTCTATTTTCTTCCGAAATACCTCCACGAACAGGACAATTCGGTAACAGAAAGAAAAGGAGATAAAACAGTCTATTTAGATAAACTTGGGCATACAACAGACACTGTAAGACTCTACCTGAGGGAAATGGGGAATATTTTGCTGCTCAGCAGAGAGGAGGAAGTGGCATTAGCTAAGAGAATTGAAAGAGGCGAGAGAGAAATAAACAATGCCCTATCCAGGACTAAACTTTTCCAAAATGAAATACTGTCATTGAAAGAGAAGATAAAAGAGAATCCCGAAATTATCCGCAGGGTGTTTGGATATAGTGAGGCTGATGTCGAAGAGGGAAATCTGAAAGAGAAAAAAATAGAAATACAAAAAAAAATCAAGAAAATTGAAGAATTGAACTCCCAGTTCGGGCGCATACCCAGAGGGAAAAATAAGAAGTTCGCAAGGGGACGCCTTGTCATCCAGATGAGACGCATAATCGATGACCTGGGAATTTCTCCTGCACACAGAGAGAAAATCATAGTGAGCATCCAGGAAAAATTGAAGGATACTCAGAAATTGTCCAAAAGCAAGCTCAGTTCCCGAGAGTCAAAAAATATCCTTCAATCGATCATCTCTGGAAAGCAGACAAGGGAACAAGCCAAGAAGGAACTTGTTGCAGCTAACTTGAGGCTCGTCATATCCATTGCCAAGAAATACCAGAACCGGGGACTGCATTTTCTTGATTTGATCCAGGAAGGGAACATAGGATTGATGAGAGCCGTGGATAAATTTGACTACCAAAGAGGATACAAGTTTTCAACCTATGCAAGCTGGGGGATTAAACAGGCGATAACACGAGCCATTGCAGACCAAGCTCGGACCATAAGAATCCCCGTACATGTCACAGAGACTCTACATAGGTTAGCCAAAGCATCACAAGCGATTGTCCTGAAGAAAGGACGAGAACCGACTGCGAAAGACCTGGCCCTTAAAATGAAAATGCCAGTCAATAAAGTGTTAGAGATTATGAGAACCACTCAGGAGCCCGTGTCGATCAATTCCCCTGTAAGTGGAGAAGGAGATGGCAATGTTGCTGATTTCATGGAGGATACAAGCATTCCGTCCCCCCCGGATACGGTCATTCATATCAATCTCAGAGAACATATTGAACAGACATTAAAGGACCTTACGGATAGAGAATCGATGGTATTGAAAATGAGGTTCGGATTAAACGGAGAAAAGGAACACACTCTGGAAGAAGTGGGAAATCTATTCAAGGTGACGCGGGAGAGAGTCAGGCAGATAGAATCTATGGCGCTAAAAAAGCTAAAGGCTCCTCATTTGAGCAAGAAGCTAAGAGCATTTGCCAGTAGCTGTTAAATATTCTAACAAACCCCTCCCCTTTTGTTGAAATATCCTGTATAGAATAAAAAGGAGGAAGAGGATATCCTGAGCGTCCTGCTTTCCCCTTACCTTTGATATAGATAAATGTAGTGTTCCTCTCCCACTGCATCCATAATCGTTACGAATTCAATCTCTTTCTCTTCCCATCCTGGTATGGGGTAGTTATGAGAGAGTACATACGCACCTGCGCTGAGTTGCCTCTCCAATTCAGGACGTAATAGTCTGTTAGATTCTGTAAGGAGATACAGAGTAACCACTGTTGCTTCGGCAAAATCCGCTTTTGTCGCATCCTCCATTCGAAATTCGACAAGATTCTCCACTCCTGCCTCTTTAGCACCGAATTGAGATTCCATGATCCGCCTTGGATCAAGATCTATACCGACTCCTCGGGCTCCGTACTTTTTTGCCGCCGTGATTACGATCCGGCCATCTCCGCAGCCAAGATCGTACACAATGTCGTCCTTATCCACCTGTGCCATTTCAAGCATCTTTTCGACAACCAGCATCGGTGTTGGCACAAAAGGAGCCAAATCCACTTGGTCAACTCTTCCGTGCGATCCATCGTAAAGCTCCAAATCATCATTTTCATCATACCGGAAAGAGTAAGGCATTCCTTTATCGAGATGGTATGAGACTGTCTCTCCTGCTCTCCTGAAGAAGACTTTCATGTCAAAATTGCCTGGATAGCGGTCGACAGCTCCCACCTTGATAGATTTCATTATTGGCTCGCCCTCAGAGATTATAGATTTGATAGAGTAATCAACAGTCTTATCGGTGACATTCCGAATTGTCAGCTCTTTTTTCTCTACTTTCCTCTCTACTTTTTTCTCTGGGGGAACTATTGAGTGTTTTGGAGCTACAGTGGGATTATCTTGGGGACTTGCTGTTCTGAACCCAAAATACCAGGCTACCACTGCGATAGTAACAAGAGCTATTAATGAAACAACTATAATTTTCCGCTTCATATCTCTTCTCCTTTATAAATCCTGCAAGCCAGATGGAAATATTTTTTTATCTATACAACAACTTTTTCTATTAAAATTTCTTTAAAAGCGTGAGCTATTACATTTATCAAAATAAAAAGTTTTATAAAGATATAATTTTAATGCATAATTACTCTATTT
>CAZSPM010000391.1:0-2799 GCA_964608785.1 uncultured Eubacteriales bacterium | reverse complement strand
AGGGTAAACTCAAAGAGTAAGTTTTTTATATCTAAAGTGAGCGTTTTAACTTTGGAGTTTCGCAAAAAATAAAGCTTTATTCTAAGCCTTGCGTATGGGCTTGATTTATTTGTAGGGGCATGATTCATGCAGGGGCTTGATTTATCAAGCCCACATCTTAGATTTTTTTTAACAAAACCCTCATTTCTCGTTGACAAAATTAGGTTAAATTTATATAATCTATATTCCCGATATAGTGAATATAATTAATAGAAAGGATAGGAAAATGATGAAAAAATTTATTCTTGCTTTTCTATTTCTTCCGGGAATTTGTATCACAGCCTTCAGTCAAGGAGATGCTTATCAGGGTGAAAAACTCTATCAGCTCAAGTGCGGCAGATGCCATTTTGTTTATGCCCCTGAGAAGTATTCTGTTGAAGAATGGAAGACAGTAATGACAGAAATGGGACCTCTGGCTGGACTAACCGAGGAGAGCGATGCGCATATATTAGAATACCTCAAGCAAAAGGCCGAAGGGAAAGAAAAGGGTGCTCTTCCGACGAGCCCTGTCTTAGCGGGTTATCTTTATACCGAGTTTTTTTCTTCAAAAGACAGCGTTGATACCTTTGATCTCCACTATTTAAACTTTAACGTTTCGGGCCGCCTTCACGACAGAGTGTCCTATCGTGCAGAATTTGAGCTTGAACACGGTGGAGCCAAAGATGAGCCCCCGTTTGTTGAGCAAGCATATCTGGATTTATGGCTCTTAAAGAATATGGCTGTAAGAATTGGCGCCATGTTGACCCCTTTCAACCGCTTCGATGAATTCCACGGCCCTCTTGAAAACTTGCTCGTTACACGGCCGCAGATGTCCAGAGAAATCGGGGTGAGCGCATGGAAGGAAGTGGGTGTTAGCCTGCACGGATACATTTTTCTTCATAAAGATTTTTATCTCAACTATGACGCCTATGCCATAAATGGGCTTGGCAGTGGAAGTCGGTTGAGAAAAAGTCGTCACTATAAAGATAACAATGATGCCAAGAGCCTGGGTTTTCGTCTGGCTGGAATCATAGCAGACAGGGTGGAAGTAGGAGCCTCATACTATCGAGGGGCCTGGGACGATGATGGTGATTTCAATCTAACCATGTATGGTTTTCACCTGCTCGGGAAAATAGGCAAATTCAATCTCTTTGCTGAGTATTCTCATTCCCTTTCTGAAAATCCAAACCCCATCGATGAGGGAAAAGCTGATGGTTTCTTTATCCAGGGTTCTTACTTAATCAGCGGAAAATTCAGGCCCACTATCCGGTATGGAACACTGGACTATTTAGACAGGGGGAGCCTCCTGGGACGAAAGCCGACCGATTATGATAAAAAAATTGTTGCCTTGGGATTCAATTATTACCTGACTCGGGCTGTTGTTTTGAAATTTGAATACGACATCATCCAGGAAGGCAAACGGAAGGAAGATAAAGAGAATAATCTCCTTGCCTTGCAAGCCGCAGTCAGATTTTAATGCATAAGTTTTGATTTCTTTTTTCATTCGTTGACTAAATTATCCAGCTAACTGTATAATATCAAAAAATATTCCTGGGTTTTTATTCAGGAAAGTAAATTGATAAAAATTTCAAGAAAAGCTCAATATGGAATAAGAGCATTGTTGGACCTTTCTCTTCATTCGAAAGAAGGTCCTGTTTTTTTGAAGGATGTTGCTCAAAGAGAAGATATCCCCCTGAGATACCTGGAACAAATCTTTATATCTCTAAAAATAGCGGGTTTGGTAAAGAGCAAGCGAGGTCCTCAAGGAGGATATCAATTAACAAAGCCGCCAGAAACGATCATGCTTAGCGATGTCATCCTGTCTTTAGAGGGAGATTGGATTTTAGTCGAATGTGAAAAAGACGCTCATTGCTGTTCTACCCTTAATGAGTGTGTAGTCTATGAAATTTGGGAAAAAGCAACTAGGGCCTTAAGTTCTGTTTTTGAAAAAACTTCCTTAAGAGATCTACTTCAGAGATATAGAATTTTGGGAAAGAAAAAAAAAGAACTTTCAAAAATGAAACAAGAATGGCTTCATTAGTTTTTCAGGCTTGTTTCCTTTCTTTTATTTTTTCCACTGCAACTGAGCATAGGCGGCAGGAACATGAACCAAATGGCATTTGTCACAACTTTCCATCCCAATCCCCATCAATAGCTCCTCCACTGCTTTTGGATCAATAGGAGAAGCGCTAAGAGCCTTTTCCATTCCATCTATCAGAGTTTGAATATTCGCATCAACGTAATACTTTCTCTCATCTGTATTGTGGCAGTCTTGGCAGGTATCCTGAAGTACCAAAAACCTCGCTTTGAAACCTTGAAAGTGTTTCATGGCATTTTCCCCCTGATTCTGTACAAGGTCGGTATAAGCTCCTGTGAAATTTGCGTCGAGGTGCTGCTTCAGTCGGGTGAAGTCCACCTCTTCTTCAGTCAGAGGATCTTTAACTTTTATTGCACTAAAATCCCCCCAGCGGTATTTCTGTTGAACCTTTGCCATATTCTTTATATGACAGTCATGACATACTTTGCCTAGTTTTTCAAATGCACCCAGCACTGTTGCTTGGTCGCCACTTTCAAGGGCTTTTTCAAATTCATCAACTGGGGCTAATGGGAAATCTTTTTCCCACTCAGGCACCAATTTTGAGACTTCTATATACTGGGTCCTGAAGCTTTCAAGATTAGCCCCGACATTTTGGAAATCTTCCTCGAGCAAGTCCGCAACTATGCCAGAATATGAAGTAGACATCCCGAACATCCTGAACAGGTATTCGGATTCTTCTGCCT
>CAZSPM010000390.1:0-2799 GCA_964608785.1 uncultured Eubacteriales bacterium | reverse complement strand
TAAATCCAGAACAGCATAGAAGAAGCGTGCGAGTCGGAAACCCCGCAACCGTTTGGCGTATGCGCTTGATACATTAAGCCCACCAGCAGGGTAGAATAAAATAGCAAAATATGTTATGCGCAATCTAAATCGGGAGCCAATAAGGAGCTTACATGAAAAATATGGCCTTTTTATTTCCCGGACAGGGTTCACAGGCAGTCGGTATAGGTAAAGATTTCTACGATTGTTTTCCTTTTGCTCAGGAAATATTTCGAAAGGCAGATGAGGCTCTCGGCTTCAAAATTTCCGAGCTTTGCTTTGAGGGGCCCGAAGAGAAGCTTCGAATGACACAGAATACCCAGCCTGCGCTGCTCATTGTCGGTTATATTGCCTATAAGGTATTGGGGGAAGAACCGGGAATAGCGGCTGGCCATAGTCTTGGGGAATATTCAGCCTTGGTGGCTGCGGGCTCATTAAGATTCGAGGATGCTCTCTGCCTCGTTCACAAAAGAGGGAAGTACATGCAGGAAGCCGTGCCACTCGGAAAGGGAGCTATGGCTGCTGTCTTGGGAGCTGGCTACGAAGATGTGAAGAGAGCTTTAACAGAGGTCAAGGAAGGAGTGGTCCAGATAGCCAATTGGAATAGCCAGGAACAGATCGTGATATCAGGGAATAAAGAAGCAGTCGAAGAGGCCCTTTCCATTTTAAGCCCCCCTCGTTCTGTCCTTCTGCCTGTCAGTGCCCCCTTCCACTGTCAGCTCATGAAAAGCGCGGAGGAGAAGCTTTCTTGCGATTTAGATCAAGTGGAGTTTAAAGACCTGAATTTTCCAATAATCACCAACGTGGATGCGCAGGCAATCCACAAGGGAGACGAAGCAAGAGATGCCTTGAAGAGACAGGTCAGTCGACCAGTTCTTTGGTTTAATTCTATGGAAGTATTATCCAAGGAAGGAGTAGATTTATTTATAGAGTTAGGTCCAGGAAAAGTTTTATCAGGATTGATAAGAAGAATCGGCAGGAGCTGGTCTTCATCTGTAACTGTGCAGAATGTGGAAGATTCGGCGTCTTTAGAGAAAACCAGGGAGTTGCTATCAGTGGGTCTTTAATAGGATAGCCGGACCATATCTCTTATAATATGCTGCGGCAGATAAGATGGCTGTACCAATAACCAGCCAAAGCCCGACTTTAGAAAGAAAATAGTACTGTCCCAGATTTTTTTCTCCCAATATCAATGCACATATTGTGATTGTTTCTAGGATCATTTTGATTTTGCCGAGAAGAGACGCAGGTATGATGATTCCTTTAGAGGAGGCAATGGCTCTAAAGCCTGTCACTGCAATTTCTCTTCCTATGATAATAATGACCATCCAGGCGGAAACTACTCCCAATTCTACAAGGCAGATAAGGGCAGCAGTTACCAGCAGTTTATCAGCAAGAGGATCTATAAGTTGGCCGAGGACGCTTGTCTGTTTTTTTCTTCTAGCAAAAAAACCATCCAGCGTGTCTGTTAGAGAGGCCATAAGAAAAATGGCAAAAGCAACAATCTCTCGTCCTTTAAATTGAGAAAGAAGAACTATAATCAATATTGGTGTAGAGACTATTCTCAAAGCAGTAAGACAGTTGGGAATATGCACTTTAAAGAGGTATACTATAGCTCCTTTTTAATGTCAAATATTTAGGGAACGTCCCCTTTTTGCTTGAAAAATCGACCGTCTCCAAGTATAGTTGATTGAGGAAAATGGCAAAAGAAAATTCTGCGACGCCGATGATGCAGCAGTATTTCCGGATCAAAAAAGATCATCAGGATGCTCTTTTGTTTTTCCGACTGGGTGATTTCTACGAATTGTTCTATGAAGATGCCAAGACGGCTTCGTCAGTAATGGAAGTTGCCTTAACTTCACGGCAGAAGGTCCCGATGTGCGGTATCCCTTACCATGCGGCCGCATCCTATCTAACAAAGCTTCTAAGACGCGGTTTTAGAGTGGCTATTTGTGAGCAGGTGGGAGATCCAAAGCTGGCTAAAGGAGTTGTTAAGAGAGATGTTGTAAAGATATTAACTCCGGGAACGGCTGTTGAACTGGACCTGGACGGTGAAAAGGAAAACACTTATATTGCGAGCCTCTATCTGAAGGATGAAGGATGGGGTTTGGCTATTGTTGATCTGGCCTCTGGACAGATGAAGACTGCTCAGAGCGATCCTCAAAAGAGTAGAAGTCTGGCTGATGAACTTTTCAGAATGTCTCCTAAGGAGATTGTCTTTCCACAGGAAGAAAAAGAGAAAATCATCGAAGTTCTTTCCAGAAACAATATGACTTCCGTCATGAGCAGCCCCTTAGAGGATTGGATTTTTGATATCGCCCAGGCAAAAAATTTTTTGCTGGACCATTTTCATGTAAAATCTCTGGCCGCTTTTGATCTGGACGACAAAAACATTGCTGCCTCGGCAGCCGGGGCTCTTCTTTATTATCTTAAAAAAGTTAGAAAGGACTCTCTTTCCCTGATTCATAAAGTTTCTTTCCTCCAATCAGGTCAGCAGATGGTTCTCGATGCCACGACAATAAAAAACCTGGAGCTTATCAGAAACCTGAGGGATGGACGTCTAAAAGGGTCTTTGCTGGACTACATCGACTTCACGATAACATCGATGGGGGGAAGGCTTCTTAGAAACTGGCTCCTTCAACCCCTCCTTGATTGTTTACAAATAGAAGATAGATTGGATGCCGTAGAAGAGTTCCTGAGCCGTACCATCGAAAGACAGGAATTGAGAGAAGGCCTGAAAGGAATATTCGATTTGGAGCGTCTGACAGGTAAGGTCTCTCT
>CAZSPM010000389.1:0-2800 GCA_964608785.1 uncultured Eubacteriales bacterium | reverse complement strand
TACTCTTTGAGTTTACCCTGGAATGATAGGATATAATGAAATTCTACCCATCATCATTACACTTAAAACGCAAGTCTAGATATTTAAGAGCTTAATCTTTATTTTTTTCAAAAGACTCGATATATTTAATAATAGCTTCGACTTCTTCATCTGTTAGCTCCTCTGTGGGCATTCCCAACTCTTCATATTCTTGATACAACTTTTTAGCCAGAGCATCGGTCCTTTCCATTTTTTCAGGATCAGAAATCATTTTTCGCAACCATTCGATATCTCTGATTTTTGTTATGCCTTTTAAATCAGGGCCAATTTCCACGCCCTCTCCTATAGTATGACATTCGGAGCAGTTCTTGCTTTCAAACAGTTCTTTTCCCCATTCAACAAGAGATAACCCTGCTTTTTCCACTTTTTCCTCAGGTGATGGCACCTCCTCCCTTTTTCCCCGAGGTAAGAGCATGATAGGGAGATTGACATCTCTCCAGCTCATCATCAGCATGGATAAAGCCCATGCTTCTTCTTTTGAATATTCCACATAGGGCATTTTACTATCCGGTACGACATTTTCAGGATTCATAAAGTGTTCAAAGTGCCAGCTAAGCATAGAGAGGGGCCTGCCGTCTTCGATAATTTTCTCTTCGATTTGAGAAAAATCGAACCTCTCTGCAGGCTTATCCCCGATAAATGTGAGATCTGCTCCCACTTTCCCTCCCTTTCCATCTATGATATGGCAGGTTTGACACTTCTTCTTCTGGGTTAGAAGCTTCTTAGCGAGATTTATTATTTCCATACCAGGAGTATCCTCATCACGTCGATGACAGATATTGCAATTTATTTGAATCAAAGCATTCTCTTTCTCAAAACCATATTCCCTGGCTAGATTCCTCCCCAATAAAGGCTCCTCCCAATGCTTTATCTCGCCATGAGCATCATTTTTCTTCAGCGCATATCCCTGACCTCCATGACAAATGGTACATCCCATTTCTGGTACAGAATGGGGCTTAATATCAGGATGTGCTGTAAACGGCTCGGGTGCGTCGGTCAGATTAGGCTGGTCATGTCCCAGATGGCAACTGATGCATCGATCGACTCTATTTAGCTCTGGGAGCCAGATCTGTTTCACAGAAAAATCAATGGTTGAGGCCGATTCTGGGCTTATGTTTTCTGCAAGGTATTTTTTAAATTCCTGTTGATATTCTTTCCACTCGGGATTTGCCTGTTTGTAGAAAGCTATAATTACTAGGATAAACAAAAGGAAAGAATAGATAGACAGCCAATAGAAATCTTTACGAGGATTAAAATCTTTTTTCTTATTCAAATCTCTGCTCCCCTAGAATGTAGTTGGCATTTCGGGCCATGCTTGCCAAGGCCAGTAAAAGTTCCAGTAGGGCCCTCTCAGGTAAACTCCGATTATGATAAGCACAATTACAGCCACACAGATGAGAATGAAAACAATGTTTTGTTTTTTCCTGCTTTTATGAAACCAGACTCCGATGGCTTCCTTTGGGCTTTTGTCCAGAAAAGGCCAGACAACAGCCAAGAGAAGAAGAAATCCCGGGACAAGAATCCCTCCGATCAGAGCACCACTAATGGTTATCTTGCCAATTTTAATGGTTGTTATGGCAATCAATTCCTGAAGCCAGAGAAAATACCATGGAGCCTTGGCCGGAATAGGGGTCACAGAGGGATTAGCAGGCTCCTCAAGCGGAGCTGGAGAGAGAAATGCAAGAACCAGGGTGATGATTGTAGTCACCAGAAAAACAAGGGCAATTCTTCTTATTAAGTGAGGAGAACTGCGAACGGAATTATCCTCATCCAATACTTCTGTGGTTGCTACGTGAATAGTGGTTCCTTCGGTTACACCCAGTAAGGAATAAGTTTTAGTAGGACTTACCGGAATCTCTTTTAACCTAGTTTCATATCTTAACCGATCCATGGAAGCTAATCCTCCATCCTTTCTGATTCTCCACATATGAAGGGCAAAAAGAAAGAGAAGCAAAGCGGGAAGAAAAAAATTATGGAGGACAAAAAACCGGAGGAGGCTATTCTGCCCTATGACGTTTCCTCCAACCAAAAGAAATTTAATGCTCTTCCCTAGAAAAGGAATCGCACTGGCAATACCTGTGCCGATGGTTAAGGCCCAATAGGCTAGCTGATCCCAGGGAAGAATATATCCTGTGAAAGAAAGAAAAAGAGTAAGAATGAAAAGACCAATCCCGATATACCAGTTCCACATCCTCTGGTCACGATAGGCTGCTGTAAAAAAAACTCTGAGGAGGTGGAAAAAAACAATTGCTACCATAAGATGAGCTGCCCAGCGATGCTGAGCCCGAAGAAGCCAGCCGAAAACAACGACGTTTTCTAAGTCCTTGATGCTCCAATACGCATTCTGAATAGAGGGAATGTAGAAGTAGAGAAGTAAAATACCGGTGATTGTTAAAATGGCAAATAAGCTGGCAGAAATTGTCCCGAGCCAGAGGGAATAGCTCCAGCTCATGCTCCGGAGAGATGTCCGTGAGGGAAACCAGTGCAGCCAGAAATTTTTAACGACAGATTCGCTCGCCTCCCGATTAGACCGGGGGGACCAAGACCACGCTAAACTTCTCCATATTAAATTAAGTTTTTCTTTCATTTTTTTCTCACTCTAAAGAGAAAATTTATAATCTTGGGTAACTTGTTCTTTTGAATCTACAACAAGGCTGCCATCAGGGGCAAGAGATCAGGACAACCATGGCAGAGGCTTGGGCGCGTGACGCGTTAAATTGATTCTATCGTTTGAAAATATGCTTTCATGACACGCGCGAGA
>CAZSPM010000388.1:0-2805 GCA_964608785.1 uncultured Eubacteriales bacterium | reverse complement strand
AGGGTTTTATTTCTAAATAGATTCGAAAGAATTCTTTCCCAGAGGCTCGCTCCTTTCTCACTTTTCAGTTTAAGAATTAGGTCACCTATCGGAATTCCTACCGGGCAGAATTCCTCACATTTTTTACAGTCTGCGCAGAGGTCGAATAGAGCAGAGGAATCTTTGAAGGATTGGGTTATTCTAGTCAGAAGAATACCGATGCCACCAGGGTAGATAGGGCCTCCATAAACATGGCCGCCCAGGCATTGGAAGACTGGGCAGACAAGCATGCAGCCCCCGCATTTGAGGCAGTAAAGTGCTTTATCCAGATTGTCGTCCTTCCTGATCTCGAGCCTCCCGTTATCGAGGATGATGATGTGCACTTCTTGTGGTCCATGAACCCCGATGACCAGTTCCTTTTCGATATCAGTAGTGCGGCTGGGTCCAGTAATGAAGGATACATAAGACGTCAGCTTAAGCCCAGAGGAGGCGAAAGTTAAGGCCTTAACAATAGATGCGGCCTGTTCCAGAGTCTCGACGAATTTTTCTGTCGTCACCAGGGCGATATGAACAGACGGCAAAGAAGTAACGAGGCGGGCATTTCCTTCGTTGCTGATGATAACCAGGGTCCCGGATTCAGCCACGGCCAGGTTGGCTCCTGAAATACCGATATCAGCTTGGATGAAATATTTTTGTAACTCCGTCCGAGCTTCTCTAACGATTTCTTTTGAGTCAGGGGAAACTGGCTTTTTGAGATGCTGGCTGAGGAGCTCTGCCACTTCTTGTTTAGTTTTGTGAAGAGCGGGAGATGTAATATGGGAGGGCTTTTCTTTAGCGAGCTGGATTATCCATTCTCCCAGGTCGGTCTCTACGACTTTATATCCCTTTTTTTCGAGAAAGCTGTTGAGCTCAATTTCTTCGCTCACCATGGATTTTGATTTGACAATGAGCTTGGCTTGCTTTTGGCGAGCAATTTTCTCTATTAATTCTAAAGCTTCAGGCGGAGTCGAGGCTTGGTAGATTTGAGCACCAGTTTTTCTTGCTTCTTCGCTGAATCTCTGGATAAGACGAGGAAGTTGCTGGATGCACTCTTCCTTTATTTCCTGCGCTCTTTTTTTGTATTCTTCCCAGGGAATATCGTCCTTTGTTTTATTATACTTCTCGAAATGATGTGAAGAGGCTTTTTTTAGGGCCTGCTGGAGGTTTTCGTCGTGAAGAGCCCTTTTTATCTTTTTTCTCTGCTTTTTACGAGAGAACAACTAATTCTCCTCATCCATTTTTTTCAGATAAGATTGGGCATCGACTAAGATTTCTCTAGGCTTGCCTCCTTCAGAAGGCCCGACGATTCCTTCATGTTCCATCTGGTCGAGTATCCGGGAGGCACGGGCATAGCCCAGCCTAAGTTTTCTCTGGAGGTAGGAGGCAGAAGCCTGTCCAGTGAGAAGGAGGAGTTCCACTGCTTTATCATAGAGCGGGTCTTTTTCGTCTGATTCATCCCAGGCCGCGTCAACAGGACTTTTGAGGACTCTGACAATTTTTTCATCGTAAATCGGAGCTCCTTGTTTCTTGACAAACTTAACAAGTCTGGTGGTTTCGGGAGCAGAGATGTAGGAACAATGCAGCCTTATGAGGCGAGGGTAATTAGGAGGCATGAAGAGCATATCACCCATTCCAAGAAGTTTATCAGCTCCAGATGAGTCGAGGATAATTCGGGAGTCAACTTTAGAAGGAACGCGAAAGGCTATTCGGCTAGAGAAATTATTCTTGATTGTCCCGGTTATCACATCAATCGATGGCCGCTGTGTCGCCATCACAAGGTGAATTCCTACCGCACGTGCCAGTTGAGCCAGCCGGGCAATGCAGTATTCAATGTCTTGAGCTCCGATCATCATCAGCTCCGACAATTCATCGATAACGATCACCAGATATGGAATGGGCTTGAGTTCCTCATTTTCCTCTTCAGTGAGATCCGATTTTTTCTCTTTCTGCATTTTCATTAGCTGCTTGTTGTATTGTTCGATGTTTCGTACTCTGAGATATCCCAATTTCTTGTATCGCTCTTCCATTTTCTTTATGGTATCCATCAAGACCGAACCAGCTTTCTTGGGATCTTTAATCACTGGACTGAGTAAGTGGGGGATACCCTCATAGAGGGGGAATTCGAGTCTTTTTGGATCGATGAGGATGAGCTTGACTTCTTCAGGAGTGGCCTTATAGAGGATGCTAGCGATGAGGGAATTCAAAGCCACGCTTTTTCCTGTCCCAGTCGCTCCTGCAATGAGGAGATGGGGCATGACAGCTAAATCTGTAACATAGACGTCGCCGTGGACGGTTTTTCCTAAGGCAAAGGTCAGCTTGGAAGGAGAGTTTATAAATTTTTCTGATTGAATAACATCTCTGAGCTTAATGATTTCTCTTTTGTTATTTGGGATTTCGACTCCGAGTGAGGATTTTCCTGGGATTCTCTGAATCCTGACTGCTTCCGCCTTTAATGCCAGAGACAGCTCTTCTGTGAGATTGGCAACTTGGCTCACCTTTATCCCAGCATCTGGATAGAACTCGTAGGTGGTAACAATCGGTCCGGGATGGTATTCCCGGACTTCTCCTTCTACTCGAAATTCTCTCAGTTTCTCTTCAATTTTCTGTTTCTTTTCATAAAGTTCATCAATCAAATTACCGGGATCTAATTTGGCTTCAACTAAAACACTGCCGGTATCTTGAATACTGCCAACAGTGCAACTAACTCCAAAATCAGCGCCAGCAGCTAAAGCAAAGGTATGGTCGCAGGCAGAATAATTTTGGCCATTTAAATACCATTTTATCAAA
>CAZSPM010000387.1:0-2816 GCA_964608785.1 uncultured Eubacteriales bacterium | reverse complement strand
CGGCTTCGGAAAAATTGTCTTGAGCAAAAAATTCATGGAAAAAATCTTCCTTCCTGAAAAAGTCACAAAGAAAAAAGAGACTCTTCTAAAAAAAGTCGTTACAAAAGTTGCCAAGAAGCCTAAACCAGAGATTCAAGTAAAAGACGTCGAAGGACATATGCTCAATCTGGCCAAATGCTGCTCTCCTATACAAGGAGAGCCGATTACCGGATACATCACTTCAGGAAAGGGAATAACGGTCCACTCATTGCGTTGCCCCTTGGTTACAAAAGAAATTCTGGATAGCGAAAGAATGGTTGAAGTTTCCTGGGATGACTCTGCAGAGGGGGCTTTTAAAGGAAGGCTTCTGATCAAAGGGATGGATTCTCCTGGCGTTTTAGCCAGGCTCACCTCAACTATTGCACAGTTAAATGGGAATATCACCAAGGCTGATGTGGTTACTTTTGCGGATAAAAAGGCCCAGATTAAAATCACTCTGACTATTCGGGATATCAAACAGTTTGAAACGATAATAAAAAAGATCTCCTCTATAAAAGAAATCTTTTATGTAGAAAGATTCTGAAAGATGAAGGGGTTCAGAGAACCTTAGTCACTTTCCCAGAACGAAGGCATCTAGTGCAAACCCAAATCCGCTTTACTCCTGATTTTGTCTGGGCCTTTACATGCTGCAAGTTCGGCTTCCACTTCCTTTTTGTGGCCTTATGGGAATGACTGATGCTTTGCCCAAAAACGGGTCCTTTTCCGCAGATCTCACACACTTTTGGCATTGGTTTCTCTTTGAAAAGAGATTTTATACCATATTTCTCAAAAAAAACCAACCTCTTCTTTAAACAGGTGTCTCTTTTTTATAACAATAAAGCTCACCTTCTTTTTATGTTTCGCCTGTATGAATTTTGGTATGAAACTTGCAGCTACAGTCAAGTTAACTTGACGAAATATTGAAAAAGAAGTAATTTAGAAGATGACGCCCTAAAATGTATAGAAAATTTACAATCTTTTTTCTATTCTTACTTCCCGTTGTCTTTTCTTTCTCAGGCTGCTCCCGACAACTTGCGGATAATCAAATCCAATTCGGCGTCCACGCGGCACAGAAAGAGCTCTGGGATGAAGCAATCTTTAGATGGAAAAAAGTGGTCATGTCCAACCCAAACTCAGCTGCAGCCCACAATAATCTGGCTGTTGCCTATGAAAAAAAAGGCCTTTGGGATGAAGCAAAAAAGGAATATGAAACAGCTTTAAAGATCAGCCCTGAAAACAAGTATATCAAATCCAACTATGAAAATTTCCAGAAACATTATGAATCCTTTGAGAAAGAGAAAAAAGATGAAAAAAACTAAAGCCGCCTTCTTCCTATCGCTTCTCTTCTTTCTTTCATGTAGCTCCACTAACTACTGGAAAATGAGAATTGAAATTCCTGGCGATTCCATCCTGAATTTAGATAATTTCAAAGAGATCGTCATCACTAATTTTTTAATAAAGAAAGAAACAAAAGATTTTGACCTGAATAAGGAAATTGTTGATTATTTTACCTCCGAACTAGGAAATGAGTTCGAGGGTAAAATTACTTCTAAAAAAATTAATTTAGAAAAAGAAGAGATATTCAAAGACGAAGAATTTTGGATGACTCTGGGAAAAGATTCTAAAGAAACTCTGTTTGTCTCTGGCAGTGCTCAGTATACAGAAGAGGTCCGAAAGGCCATCCTAGAAAGAAAAAAAGCCGGCGTCGAAGATCGATTTCAGTCTCAGAGGGGCCTGGCTGAGCGGAGGTTTTACACCTTCCTCCTTGACCTCTACCTTATCGACCCAAAAACAGGAAAGAGTCTTTACAAGAGAAGCTTCAAAGAATCGAAAGGCTATAAAAATCCGAAACAGACTGCCCATTTTGCCTTCTTCGATCTTGTCCAAAGAGTTAAGACAAAATTCTTCCAGAATATTTTGGCTGAAGCAAGAATCCAAGAAAGGTATCTCATCTCTAAATAAAAAGGAGCGTCATCATGAATAGGATTATCTATAATAGATCACTCGTCTCCCTTTTGCTTTTCTTCCTCTGGGTTCCATTTTGCGTTGCCCAGATGATTTATTATCCTTACTATGGGAAAAATAAAGTCATCTATGAAAATTTCAGCTGGAGCCATTACCAGACCGAACATTTCGATATCCACTATTATGTGGAAGACCTTAAAACTTTAAAAAATATTGCAGAAATGGCTGAAAGCGCCTATGAGAGAATTAGTCAGGACATAAAACATCAACTTTCCGCTACTGTCCCCATCCTTTTTTACAAAACATCGACTGATTTTGAGCAGACGAACCTTTTTCAAATGCCTGAAGGTGTGCTGGGAGTTGCTGAGCCAGTCCTTTATCGTATCGCCATCCAAGGGGATATGTCCCCGGATGAAATTCAAGACCTTCTGGAGCACGAATTAGCCCATATCTTTGAGTATGACCTCCTCTGGGGAAGCCCTGGTGGTGCGTTATATGCTGTAAACGCTCCTCCTGGCTGGATTATGGAAGGATTTGCTGAGTACAGCACTCAAGCTTGGTCGTCCTGGTCTTCCTTGATCGTCCGAGATGCAGTGCTTAATGACCGTATTCCAGAGCTTAATGCGCAGGGTCAGCTTTTCTCACGTCATCCTCTGCCCCGCGCTCCTGACTACGATTTCGGCCACGCCATCTTTGACTTTATCGAGTCCAAGTACGGAAAAAACGGAATCCGTGAGTTTTGGCACTCCATGAAGAACTCTCCTCTTTTAGGGAGAAGGAGTCCCTTAAGGAGAGCTTTCTGAGAAGAGCTCTCCATCACTTGGTCACGCTTC
>CAZSPM010000386.1:0-2823 GCA_964608785.1 uncultured Eubacteriales bacterium | reverse complement strand
CACGGATCAGAAGAGAATCTGTGTAAATAGAAGGATGTGGCTCAGGTGGCTCCTGCCTATGCTGACGTGCGTAGATTGATCAGAATAAATGGCCAGCCTGCAATCGGATTGGTCATTTATAAAGAATCAGGAACGAGTACTTTAAAAGTGGCCGGAAGGGTTAAGAGGAGGCTAGAGGAGTTAAAAAAGGAATTGCCTCAGGACCTTAATTTCAAGGTCTGGCATGATGAGAGTGAAGATATACAGAAGAATTTGAAGGATCTTTATCTGGTGGTGGGTATTATCTTAGCTGTGATTTTTATAATGCTCTTTATGATCTTGAGAAGTTTTAAGCCCTCCCTTCTCATCCTTTCTTCCATCGTTTTTTCAGTTTTGATCACATTTAATTTTATCTATCTTTTCAAGATATCCATGAATCTGTTGACGCTCGGAGGATTGGCCTTAGGATTTGGCCTGTTTGTGGATAATTCCATAGTTGTTTTTGAGAATGTGCTCCGGCTTAGAGAGAAGGGGACACCGCCGATCCAAGCAGCTATTGCGGGTTCGAAGGAAGTCTTTCTTCCTGTATTAGCGGCAACTTTGACAACCATGAGTGTCTTTTTTTCCTTCGCTTATTTTCAAGGACGCCTACAAATCTACTATCTTCCTTTAGCCATTGTCATTTCTTCTGCCCTGGCAGCTTCCCTCATGGTTTCTTTCTCCCTGATTCCTGCTTTAAGCCCCAGATTACTGAAAAAGAAAAGAGAATTGAAGAAAGAGAAGATTCGTGATGCCTATGAGAGATTATTAAGAGTCCTCATCCGCCATCCTGTAGAAATCATCGTTATTCTTGTGATTATATTCGTTGGGAGCTATAAATGGTTTAAGAGCGAAGTCACTTTAGGATATTTTTTCCCATGGCAGTACCAGCAGATGCTTAGAGCTTATATTAGAATGCCTCCGGGAACTCCAATAGAACGCGCAGACGAGGTGGCCCTCAAATTCGAGGAGAAGGTTTTAGAGGCAGAGTATGAGAAGGAAATGGTCACACAGGTTACTGCTGAAACAGCTTTCATCAATATAACCTTTCCTCCCGAAATAGAGTACTCCTACCGTCCTTTTCTCATGAAAGAAGAATTGATTCAGCTGGCCACAAACTTTGCTGGAATAGGTGTTTCGATTTCTGGATTTGACCCTCAGGGTTACTATTCATCCTTTGCAACAGGAACCAGTTATGATTCGCATATTAAATTTTTTGGCTATAATCTGAAAAAATTGAAGGATATTGCTGTCAAGCTGGAACAGACGCTAAAAAGAAATCCTCGTATCAAGGAAGTCAAAACTGTCCCCAGCAGGTTTCGCTGGTACAGACTCGATTCTTTTGAGTATATCCTGAAGATTGATAAAGAATCGATGAGAAAGTACGACATCGATCCTCAATATCTCTATTTTCACATCGGGTCACTTCTAAGAGGGACATTTGTGCGCCAGACAACAAAAGTTGGTGGCAGAGAAATGGAGCTGTCTATAAAATTTCCTGAGTCGGATAGGATGGACCTTAAGACCCTTCAGGATGCTCTGATAACAACTCGAAGAGGCGAGTATTTAAGATTGGGAGAGATATCAACTCTGGAAGAAAGGCCTATTGCCGGCTCCATCGATAGAGAGAACCAGCAATTCCAGCTCACAGTTATGTGGGAATTCAGAGGACCTTATAAAGCTGCTGATAAGTATAAAAAGACCATTTTTTCAAGATTACAGTTGCCTCCTGGATTTTCTGCGACTTTGGAGGAGACATGGAGGTTCACTGAGGAAGAAAAAGGACAGATTAAATTTGCCATTATATTTTCCCTCATCATCATTTTCATGATTCTTGCTTCTCTTTATGAGTCGATCATCCATCCTTTTTTCATCCTGTTGGCAGTTCCTCTGGCTTTGATAGGAGTATTCATTGCTTTTGTGATTGCTGACTTTCCCTTTGACTCTTCAGCCTATATAGGAGTCATTCTGCTGGGGGGAATAGTTGTCAACAATTCCATCCTCCTTGTCGATCATATTAATCTAAAAAGGAAGCAAGGGCTTCCACTCTTAGAGGCTATTTTAAAAGGAGCAAGGGAAAGGGTTCGGCCCATTTTTCTAACAACCAGCACGACTGTGCTCGGAATGTTTCCTCTAATCTTGATTCAAGTAGAAGTGGGAAGAAGACAGATCTGGTCCACTTTGGCACTTTCAGCTGTTGGCGGACTCATTAGTTCTACGATATTTATTTTAATTGCTATTCCTATTTTTTATTTCTATGGGGATAGGATTCGTTCATGGGCACAAGGGAAAATAAGCGAGCTCAAGAAAGCCCGCGAGAATCTCTAAAAAAGGGGACAGTCCCCTTTTTCCCTTTTTTGATTTCATCTTGTTTTTCTGTTATAAAATTTATGCTTTAGAGGTGGAAAATGGCTTCTTACTCTATCAATGAAATAAGAAAGAAAATAAATAATTTTCAAAAGAAAAATTTGATCCCCCTGCCGACTCCTTTACGAAAACTGGAGAATCTCTCTCAAGCACTTGACGGACCAGAGGTTTTTATAAAACGAGATGACCTGACCGGATTAGCCTTTGGCGGAAACAAGTCTCGCAAACTGGAATTTATCATTCAGGATGCTTTGGATAAGAACGCGGATGCGATCATCACCTGGGCAAGCTTACAGTCAAACTGGTGCCTTCAAACATCTGCAGCAGCCAGGAAATTTGGCATAAAACCCATCTTGATTTTGTTTAAAACCTATGAACTGCCTGATGAGTATGATGGGAATCTTCTTCTGGATTATATCCTGGATGCTGATATCAGGA
>CAZSPM010000385.1:0-2826 GCA_964608785.1 uncultured Eubacteriales bacterium | reverse complement strand
GAAGCATACTGTAGAATCCTTCATAAAGATACAGAATGATATATTTTCAAAAAAAGGAGAGCTTTTTCTCCCTGTTCTAAAAAGGATAAAAGATGCAGATGGGGATTTGAATGAAGCGCTTGATATTATCAAGAATTGGGATTTGTTGATGACTTCTGGAAAAGAGCCTGCTCTTTTCAATGTGTTTATGGATGCTTTCCACGAAGAGGTCTTTCAAGATGAGCTTGGCGAAGATTTCGAAGGTTTCGATTTGCTTTTCAGGCGTAAAAAAGCAGGGCTCCTGCGGATTCTTTCCGATCCTCTCTCTCCATGGTTTGATCGAAAGAATACACCAGCTAATGAAATCAGAGAAGACATAGTGAAATCTAGCTTAGAAAGGGCCTATGTATGGATGAGCAAAAACTACGGTTTTCCTGAAAACTGGGATTGGATGAAGATGCATGTTCTCCATCTCCAGCATTCTTTAGGCAGAGTGCCTATTTTGAAGTTTTTGAATCGAGGTTCTTTTCCAGTAAACGGAGATGCCTTTACTATTAGGGCTGCATACTCCAAGGAACGCGGAACGACCCATGGAGCTTCTTATCGACAGATCATTGATTTATCCAACCTGAGAAATTCAATATGTGTTCTCACTTCTGGCCAAAGCGGACATTTTCTCAGTCGATTCTATGATGATCAGATACCTCTCTGGTTGGATGGCCGATATCATCCCATGCTCTTTTATCCTGAAGATATCGAAAAGAATACTCAGGGAATATTAGCCCTGAAGCCTCGAGTCAAGGAATAGATAAAAAATATTATTTTATATGGTTTTTCTGTATAATTTGAAAAATTGAGGAGGATGAGAAAAAGAGGAAAAAAATGGAAACCTACGGGCTTTTAAAAGATGATCAAATTTTACTCGATTTAGAACCAGGCGATAAAAAAACCATTCTTAAAGAGTTTGTTTCAGCTTTAAAAAAGAAAAGAGTGGTCTCCGAAGATGAAGTCATTCTTGAAGAGCTCTTAAAAAGAGAAAAATTAGGAAGTACGGGATTGGAAAAAGGGATAGCTGTTCCTCATGCTTTAATAGAAGGATTGGAAGGCCCTCTTCTTGCCTTGGCGCTCATAAAGGAAGGAGTTGATTTTGAGGCCGTCGATCAAATGCCGACATATATCATCCTTCTTCTTTTGGGAAATAAAGATAATCCCGGATTACAACTTAAGATCCTTGCTCATATTTGTCGTCTAGTCAAAGAAACCCCGCTTGTAGAAAGAATAAAAGAGGCTGAATCTTCCGAAGATATTCGTTTGATTTTAAAAGAAGAGGAAGAAAATATTTAATGAAGCTCTTGATTTTAATCCTCAATAAAGTTGAGAAGCTAGAGGAAGTTTTCGAAGGTTTTCTTGAAATAGGAATAACTGGATCCACGGTCATTGACAGTATTGGCATGGGGCATATCTTGTCCGAAGAAGTGCCGATTTTCGCCGGCCTAAGATTCATGTTTGCAGGGTCTAAGCCTCACAATAAGACCATCTTATCTGCCATTACAGACGAAAAAGAAAAACCGGCCATAGAGATTCTCCAGAAAATCCTGGGAGATTTGAACCAACCTGGAACAGGAATTGTGTTCACAATTCCCATAGACAGAGTAGAAGGCATGAAGCCTGAAATTTAGATTTGATGAAAGCTCTTTTCGCTTTTTGCCTTCTCATCCTCGCAGCTTTTCTCGGTTCTCGATTCCTCTTTAAGGGAAAAAAGTTTTTTTCTCCCTATGGTTATTTTTTTCTCTCGGGTCTGATTTATATTTTTTTGGGTTTCTTTTTGGGGGCAAGAGGACTTAATGTTTTAAGCCCTCAGGTATTGGAGGGTCTTAATCCATTAGTGAGTCTTGGGCTGGGATGGGTAGGGTTTCTTTTTGGTTTTCAGCTGGAATCGAAATACCTTCGGAGATTTCCTCAGAGATATATTGGGCTATCATTCCTTCAATCGATATTTGTTTTTATCCTTGTGACAGCGGTTCTTATTTTAGTCTTAAATTGGCTCTTTCCCTCTGAATCTTCCTTTCTTCTTTTGGGTATGGCAGTTGCCCTGGGCCTGCTCATGAGCCTCAATTCTCCTTCTCTCCTGAATTTCGCCGCATCTGAAATTCCAAAAAAAGGACAGTATTATTATTTAGCACGTTTTTTGGTCAGTGTGAGCGGATTTTGGGGGATAGTCGGTCTTGCTCTATTGGTTTCTTTCTGGCATTTTCCATTTTTTGAGAATCGTGTATTATCAAAAGGATTAATACTCCTTTTCTCATCCACAGTTCTTTCATTTTTACTTGGGTATGTGTTTCATGTTTTAACAATGAAAAAGACTCATGAGCATGATCTGCTCGTTTATCTTTTTGGATTGGTCTTTTTTGCTTCAGGTATAGCGTTCTTTTTTAACCTCCCTTCCCTTTATGTCAGCATGGTTTTAGGAATTACTTTTTCCAATCTGACTAGGGTGCAGGAAAAGATCTACCCCCTTCTCCTGTCTACTGAGAAGCCGTTTTATATCATTTTTCTCGTTCTCATTGGTGCTCTTTGGGAATTCAGTTTTGACCTTAAGATTGTTGTTTTGGTCGTGCTACTGTTCCTCTTGAGAGTCATCGGGTATTCTCTTCCTCTTCGGTCCTTGGGTGGAATGCTTCATTTTTCTTTTCCTTTGCCATCTCTCTTCGGTCTGTGTTTTCTTTCACCAGGTGGATTGGCTATGGCTTTTGCTATAAGCCTTAAACTAATTTATCCAGTTCCGATGATAGATATATTTGTTTCCGTGGCATTGCTGGCAACGAGTGCGAGCGAGATCGGACCCCT
>CAZSPM010000384.1:0-2828 GCA_964608785.1 uncultured Eubacteriales bacterium | reverse complement strand
GCCTTCTCGAAATCGGTTTCTCTGGGGGACACGGAACAGCGGCCGGGATGGCCGAGGCATTCGATCAGCTCGGTTTTCAGGCTGGCTCTGACCTAGGTTTGATGTCCGCAACAATCGGCGTCATCAGCGCTGTGGTCTTCGGGATGGCCATGATTAATCTGGCTGCCAGGCGAGGCTACACAAAAGTCATAAAATCCCCAAAACAACTGGCGGTGGCGGAAATCCGCGGTTTGATCCCTCCAGAAAAGAGAACGCACGGCTCGATCACCACTATCTCTCCAGATGCCCTTGAACCCTTTGCCTTTCACTCCGCATTTGTTGGCGTGGCGATTCTCATCGGTTGGTATATGCTCAAGGGCATCAAAAGCCTAAGCGCCAACATGGAACCCGATCTGTTCAGAGCCTTTCCACTCTTTCCACTCGCAATGCTCGGAGGACTCTTCATCCAGATCTTTGCCAGCAAAACCGGACTTTCCAAGTATCTGGACAGACAGACATTCGACCGCATCCTCGGACTCGCCCTTGATTTCTTGGTGATTTCGGCAATCGCATCCATCAAGCTGGATGTGTTCTTTGCCTATTTCCTTCCTTTTTCAATCTTGATGATTGTCGGACTGGCCTGGGTTCTTTTTGCCACATGGTTTATTGCGCCACGTATGCTTCCCGATGCCTGGTTTGAACGAGCTATTACCGAATATGGCATGCAGACTGGAGTCACGGCACTGGGCCTGCTGTTGTTGCGCGTTGCCGATCCATTCTTCAAGACGCCAGCAGCCAAATCCTTTGGCTTCAAGCAAATCCTGTATGAACCCATGATGGGCGGAGGCTTTATTACTGCAGCCGCTCCGATATTGATTTATAACTTCGGGATCATCCCCACGTATTCCATCGGGGCTGCCTCCATATTTGTCGCACTAGGCGTGGCTTTCCTCAACGGTTGGATCCACAAATCCAGAAAATAACCGAGAGATCTCCGCGCCACACTCGCTATGACAATGCCATAAAAAAAATGAATAAAAGAAAAATCAAGGCAATGGGTCAACACTTCCTGAAAAACCCTTTCATCTTAAGAAAGATTATCAATCATATCTCTCCTCAAAAAGAAGATTTCATTATAGAAATAGGAGCTGGAAAAGGAGTATTAACCTTTCCTCTTGCCCAGAAAGCAGGAAAAGTCATCGCGATCGAGAAGGACAAAACTCTCACTCCTTTTCTCCGAGAAAAAAATATTCCCCATTTAAAAATTCTGGAGGCTGACGCCTTAAAAATCGACTTCAAAGAACTCATAAAAGACGAACTCGATTTTAGAGAAAAGGTGAAGGTTGTGGGGAATTTACCTTATTCCATTTCTTCGCCTTTGCTGTTCAAAACTTTCCAAGATAGGGAGCTCATTTCAGAATGTTTTTTTCTTATCCAGAAGGAAGTTGCCGAGAGAATCTGCGCCCAGCCGGGCTCAAAAAAATATGCTCCTCTTTCTATCCTCTTTCAGAATTATTTTTCCATCAAGCTACTCTTTATTGTGGGGCCTGAATCTTTCAAGCCACCGCCTCAGGTAAAATCAGCTCTAATTTCTCTCAAGAAAAGAGTGAACCCTCTTTTTCCCATAAAAAGAGAAAAGGATTTTCATGAGTTTCTGAAAGGAGCTTTTCGATCCAGGAGAAAGACTCTTTTTAATAATTTGAAAATGCTCAACTATCCCAATCTCATAATAAAAAAGGCCTTCCTGAAATTGAATTTATCAAAAATGCTTCGCCCTGAAGAGCTGTCTCTCTCTCAGTTTGTAGAGTTATTTGAATTTCTAGATGGTTATAAAAGTAAGATGTCCAAAGAGCTATAAATAGATTCCAATCTCACAAAACGTCCCCAACTATGATATAATTTGCAAAATGAAAAACAGGAAAAAGAAAAAGCAAACGACATCCAGTCAAAAGCCCAAGAGAAAAAAGCGGCTGCGATCCACTGAAATAATCGGCATATTCCTTACTTTTTTTGCAATTTTTCTCTTTATCAGTCTCATCAGTTACGATTCCAGAGACCCCTCTTGGGCCAGTGCAACTCCCTCCGATCAGAAAATTTTCAATTATGCCGGGAAAGTCGGAGCATCTATCTCAGAAGCTCTTCTCCAACTTTTGGGCGTTGCTTCCTTCCTTCTTCCGCTTGCTTTTGTCTACCTTGGATATCAAATATTTCTCATTAAGGAAAATAAGCGTTTGTTATTGAAAACAGGTGGAGCTTCTCTTCTTATCCTTATCCTCAGCGCTCTTCTTTATATGATTTTTCAGAGCATTTCCTGGAGAGGAGCAGAAATTTTGGCAGGCGGTATGATTGGCGAACTGTTTTCGTCTTTTTTGATGAAGTACTTTAACCGCCTAGGATCATTGCTCCTTCTTATTGCTCTTCTCATTCTTTTCCTCATCTTCTCCACAAAATTTTCCATCGGAAAGGCCTTTCAACACTTCTCAAGAATTTTAAGTTTTGTCTTCAAGGAAATCAGAATCAGAATTACCCATTACCAGAAATCAAGACGCCGCGAAAAAATGAGAAAAAAGATTGTTGAAAAATACTCTCCGCTGGACGAAAAACGCCAACCGAAAAAGAAGACAAAAAAAGAAGACAAAAAAAAGAAAATAAAAAAGGAGTCCATGCCCGAACTTCCCTCGACAAAACCAGCCTCTGTGCCTGAGAAGCTCTTATTTCCAGAAATGGAAAAAAGAGGGGATTACCAGTTTCCGCCTTTCAACCTCCTGGATCCAGGTAAAGTCTATGAAAAAATCGATAAAAATGAACTTTATGAAAAGAAACAGAAAATGGAAGAGAAACTGAGAGAA
>CAZSPM010000383.1:0-2852 GCA_964608785.1 uncultured Eubacteriales bacterium | reverse complement strand
CGAAAGCTCGTCATTCCTGCGAAAGCAGGAATCCAGACCTATCTGGTTTCCCGCTTCTGCGGGAACAAGCCTGGTTTCCTGCTTCCGCAGGAATGACATTTTGTAAAACAGGTTATAATATTTACAACTAAATGGGAGATGAACCTTATATTTAAAATCATGAATAAGTCCACAGATTAGGAATGAACTTTGCAAGAATGCAATTAGCATTCTTATATTATCAAAATCTCTGTCTCTGATTTCGGCTTTAAAGAGTAGCTGAAGGCGGAGGCAAATCCTTCATGAGCTTAATACCTGCAGAAGCACCCACTGCTCTAGGAATTGTATTTATAGTAACCGCAACGGTTCCGATATCTCCATGGACTCCTCCGATGATCTTTTCACGAATATTGGGCTCCCCTTCGATAATTATCTCATCATACTCATCATCCACAGCAGCGTTGGCAGTAAACTCCAGGGTGATGATTTCCTTGCCTTCTCTTTTGCCAAAAGCAGCGCTTGTCAAACCAACCACATCCCCTGGTTTAATAATGCCTAAGGCAGTTTCTATTTCTTCATCAACTATAACAGGTTCAGGAGCCTTTTCAACAGCTTCATCCAATTCCCAACCAAGACCATCGGCAATCATGTAGACAGACTCAAGAAGACCCACATGCCCAGTGATAATCTTATTGTCAATTTTATCTCTGAATTCTTCCTGTGTCAGTCCTGTTCCTACTTTCTTCTGGAAGGGAATTCTTCTTTTTGAAGAATCCATCATCCGTATCACTTTAACAGAGCTCACCTTAAGGCATGGAGCGGTTAGTACAAGAGGGAGAGAATCCATTAAAAATCCTGGGTTGATGCCTGTCCCTACTACAGTCACGCCCTTCTCCTTTGCCATGTCATCAATCTTTTGAGCAAGCTCTGGGCTTCTTTTCCAGGGATAGGATAGCTCTTCACAAGTAGAGATAACATTTAGGCCTGCATTAACACACTGGATTATTTGTGGCAAAACGCTCTCCAGATGAGAAGTTGTTGTAAGAACAACGGCCTGGGCCTCGGTTCTAGAAAAAAGTGCCTCAGCATCGCTTTCGATTTTAATGCCCAATTCGTTCTGGGAAGCAATGACTTCCCCCAAATCTTTTCCTATAAGCTCAGGAGCTATGTCAACAGCACCGACTATCTCAAAACTCTCTTTATCCAGAAGAGCTCGTGCGGTTCTCTGACCCATAACACCACATCCATAGATTAGGACGTTGATTTTCTCCATTGGGTAATTCTCCTTTATGAATAGTCCAGGCTAATATAAGCCATATAAAAATGAGTCAGTTAGTATAGCACTATCTGAGCGCATTTCAAGCAAAAATTTTATATCTTGTTCTCTTTCATATTAAGCAATTCTCATCAATAAAAAAGGGGCCTGTCCCTTTTTTACATTATTTGTTCCATTCCTTGGCAATCCTCTCCACAGCATCGAGAGAGGCCTGAATTTCCTCATCTGTGTGGGCCGCAGAAATCGCCCCATACCCATGGAAAATGTTGAATCCTTCCCTGAGCATGGCCAATTTAAAAATTTGATCCCTGAGCTCAATATCACACACATCTGGATTCCACACCTGCTCAGGGGATCGAACCCTATCAATCTTTTCTTTCAGAAACTGCACACCGATACAGGAGCTGTTCTCTGTTATGGTGTCGCCGTAACCTGTGCATTTTACATTGAATCCGTGTGCTGCAAATATCTCCTCTATTCCTTTTCGAACTTTGTCCCCTAATCGACCTATTCTTGGATATATTTCTTCCTCCTTCTCCACAAGATACTTCAGATAGGTTAATCCAGCTAACATTGAGGCTGGATGGGCAGAAAATGTCCCTCCATCAAACCTCACTTTCTCTTCTGGTTTTGCTTCTGAGCCGCAGAGAGCCATCACATCATTCCTTCCAATCACTGCACTCAATGGCATTCCCCCTCCAATAGCCTTCCCGAAAACAGAGAGATCTGGCCTTAAACCATATAAATCTTGAATTCCGCCAGCATGAAAACGAAATCCTGATATAACTTCATCGATTATCAGCAGGGAATTATGGTTCAAAGTCAATTCTCTTGCTCTTTGAATATACTCCTTGCTAGAAAAAAGAAAGCCCCCGGCTCCTATGAAAGGCTCCAGTATAAAACATGCGATTCTATCTCCATATTCCCGGAATTTTTCCTCAAGATCATCTATCTCATCAAACTTAGTCACAACTATTTGGGTATCAATACCTGAAGGGAGACCGGCAGATTCCATCTGATTCAATCCCTGGTCATAGGCCGTGATGCCTTTTAAAGCAAAAGGCTGGGCCCCATGCCAGCCCCCGCCCGCTTTCAATACAAAATCTCTCTTGGTAAAAGCCTTGGCCAGCATTATGGCATACATTGTGCCTAATGTTCCGCTCGTGGTGAAACGAATCTTCTCTGCACCAATGCGCTTGAGTATCAGTTCCGCCAATTCCCTCTGATAATCGCCCGGAAATCCAGTTGTCAAGCCCTGACCCTTCTGGAAATAGTCAAGCAATGCATCCAAGACTATCTTCGGATTATGTCCCAATATATTGGCAAAATGCCCCTGCCAAAAATCTACGTATGTTTTTCCATCTGCATCTTTGACTTTTGAACCGCTACATCGGACGTCATAGAAAGGGAAGGGAGCAAAGAGCCGCAGATTATGGCTTCCACCTCTTATCTGGTATTCTGTACATTTCTCATAAATGCTTTTTGATTTCTGGTGGCTTTTCTCATAGTCTTGTATTAAATCGTTGAGCAAACTTTTTTTATCCATTTTAAAACTTCCCCATTTTTATTGGCTATGAAACTTGCTCTTTTGCTCTCA
>CAZSPM010000382.1:0-2867 GCA_964608785.1 uncultured Eubacteriales bacterium | reverse complement strand
CTGGCGCGCCTGGAGAGACTCGAACTCCCGACCCGCTGCTTAGAAGGCAGCTGCTCTATCCAACTGAGCTACAGGCGCATCCCAAGTAAATGTCTCAACTCTTCGATAGCCCGCATAAATATCTGTTTAGCCAATCTCCTGCCTTAGGGGGTAATCGGGGAGATCGGATTTGAACCGACGACCTCCTGCTCCCAAGGCAGGCGCGCTAACCAGGCTGCGCTACTCCCCGTGACATGCTTCTGAGAGAAAATGAGAGACTCACCCTGGCCAATGAGCCCGATAATATTAGCAGAACAGAAAATTGTTGTCAATTTTAGCTTCTTTTTAAACCTCGTTCTATCTCTTTCTTGCCTATTCTCACAACAACAGGCCTTCCATGAGGGCATAAGGATGAATTTGAGGTTTTAAAAAGCTCATCCACAAGAAACCTCATCTTTTCTAACGACAAAGATTGCCCGGCCTTCACAGCTGTTTTGCAGGCCAGTGTGGCTATCAGTCTCTTCTTTTTCTCTTCAATCTTCTCTTCCTTCATCTCTTCAAGAAGAGAGAGATAAATGTCTTTTGCTTCCTCCTCTTTAAATATATCGGGATACTCTTTCAACGCATAACTTTTGCCACCCATGGCTTCCCCCCTGAATCCGGTCTCTTCCAACAACTCTTGATTATTCTCCAGGCTTAAGACCTGGGATGGAGAAAGCTCAAGAAGAATCGGAAGAAGCGCCAATTTCCGCGGCCATTCCTTCATTCGATCTGTCTGGATATATTTCTCATAAAGAACCCTCTCATGAGCATTATGCTGGTCGATGATGAGAATCCCCTCCTCTTCTGAGGCAACAATGTAGGAATCAAGGAATTGTCCCAGAACATGAGGGTAAGCCTTCTCTTCTTGTGTCATTGGTGGGAATAAATCCTGACCGCCAATTTCTTTTTCAGTGAATTTAAATGCAAAAGAAGGCTCTTTTTCTTCTATTCTGAAATCCCTTTTGCTCTCTTCTTGAGAGGGATAGATCTCTTTTATTCCCCTTTCCTTGAGCATTGCTTGCTCAATGCTCCTCGCAACAAGTTGATAGATAGGACGCGAGTCTTTAAACCGGATCTCTGCTTTTGCCGGATGAACGTTTACATCAACTTCGGCATAAGGACACGTGAGAAAGAGGAAGGCCTCGGCAAATTGGTCCTTCTCTAAAAAACCCTTGTAGACCTTATTCAGGGCTGCCAAGAGAGTTTTTTCTTTGATCGGACGTTTGTTTACAAAAAAAAGTTGGTGACTCTTGTTAGAGCGTCCAGAAGGAGGAAAGCTCGCATATCCGAAAAGCTGTCTTTCTTCTTCTTTATAATCGACCTTCATAACGCGCTCAAGGAGGGATTTCCCATAAACCTGAAAAAGCCTTTCCTTAAGGCTACGAACCTGTGCAAAATTAAAGACCTGTCTCTTTCCATGAATAAGTGAAAATCTTATTTCAGGATAGACGAGCGCAACATAAGTCAAATACTTCACAATCAATGAAAGCTCGGATCGTTCAGAGCGGAGAAATTTCTTTCTCACTGGCAAATTGAAGAACAAATCTCTGATTTCAATGCTAGTCCCTCTGGGAAAAGCAACGTCCGAAACTTGGATGAGCTTTTCTCCTTCTCTTTCAATCTGGGTGCCTCGGTCTCCAGTTCCATCCGACGTCTTTAAGATTACTCTAGAGACCGAAGAAACACTGGGAAGGGCCTCACCTCTAAACCCAAGGGTAGAAATCTCTAAGAGGTCCTCCTCACTTGAGATTTTGCTTGTGGAATGCCTTTCAAAACAAACCAAAGCATCCTCTCTGCTCATTCCGCACCCATTATCTGCGACTCGAATCATCCTTTTTCCGCCCAGTAGAAGCTCAATATTTATCTCTGAACTCCCAGCATCCAGCGAATTCTCTACCAACTCTTTGACAACACAAAAAGGTCTTTCGATTACTTCACCGGCCGCAATCTTTTGGGATATTTCTGAAGGCAGAATGACGATCTTTTTCATTTGTTTTTATTTTATACTACGAAAAACCTCATGAAAAGAAATTATTAAGAATCAATCCTATAAATCCTGCACGTGGATTTGAGAGGAATTAAGCCCCTAAAGAATATGAGAGCATATTATCCTGGATTATTCATATGAGACAAAAGGGGTGCCTCTGAGATAAACTCGCCATAACCTGTCTTTTCCTTCTCGGACTCCAATTCTCGGCTTCCTGACAAGCTCTTTGTGCCCTTGATCTCTTTTATCTCTTTCTTTAATGAAAAGAGAAGAGCAGGGAGAAGTCATGCTCACTCCATTCAGTGTTAAATCTATGCCCAAAGCCTGACAGGCCTTGGCGGGCCCTGAGCAAAGATTTAACAAATCCTCATCCTTTCTCCTTTTCTTCATCAATGAGATTCCCTCGAGAGGCTCTAGTGCTCGGATCAAAACAGCTGCGGGAAAACCTTCTTTTTCGGTGATGATGTTCAGTAAATAATGAATTCCATAAGTCAGATAGACAAAGGCTTTTCCTGGCGGTTCATAGAGCATCGCACTCCTCTTTGTCCTCCCTATAAAGGCAAAAGAGGCTGGGTCATCTTCCCCCCGATAGGCCTCCGCTTCTACAATAATACCAGAAGTCAATCCCTCCTTTGATTTGCAGACTAAAATAGTGCCAATCAATTCATCCAACACCTCAAGTGTCGGCCGTATGAAAAATGAGGCTGGGAGTATCATTTTCTAAAGAAAAATGGATTCTAACAAATGGAAAAACCAATTATTTCCCCAAAGGTCTCTCTTGGAGTAACTTTTGTGATCTTAACTTTCACCTCTTCTCTTTCCTTTGAAAGCGCGGAAGGGATAAAAGCCTTTATATAGT
>CAZSPM010000381.1:0-2871 GCA_964608785.1 uncultured Eubacteriales bacterium | reverse complement strand
GAAACCAGGCACATTTAAAAGTATATGTTTAAAAGTTATGAAAGCCTGACCCCATTGACTCAGTGAGAAGATTTCGTTATACAAATGAGTGAATTCATACATGGCTAGGAGCAATCATGGCTGAGAAAACCTTAGCAATCATCAAACCCGATGCCGTAAAAAAGAAACTCACCGGCAAGATCATCCAGAGAATCGAAGAGGAAGGATTTAAAATCTCCCACCTCAAGATGCTTTACCTCTCCAAAAAGGAAGCCCAAGGCTTTTATTTAGTCCATGAGGGCAAGCCCTTTTATGAGAGCCTGACAGATTTTATGTCATCGGGAAGAATCGTGGTCATGATCCTGGAGAGAGATAACGCCATCGAACACTGGCGAAAAGTGATGGGCGCGACTGACCCGGCCCTTGCCGAACCGGAGACACTCCGCCACATGTACGGCTTTTCCATAGAACGAAACGCAGTCCACGGCTCGGACAGTCCCTCCACAGCAGAATTCGAAATCAGTTATTTCTATAAAGAAGTGGTATAGACCAGTCCCTCCTCCCAGCTTTGGGACATCTTATAAAGGCGACGGGTAAAAAAAAGAATCCATTCCCACAAACCTCACAATAAATGGGCATAGCTGAAATCTTCGGCCTCTTTCTCCTTCCTCTTGCCATTATCCTCCTATCCCTGGCCCTTTATATCTTCTTCAAGGAAGAAGGAGAATAACCGGGATGGAGGAAACCGCCCAAATCGCTGTCCAGGCTGATCCATTAGCTGTTGCGTCATTTGTTTTCTATCTCCTCATCATTCTATCTGTAGGAGTACTTTCGGCAAAATTCTCCTCTTCCGGACTCTCTGAGTTCTTCCTGGCCGGACGGAAAATGAAAAAATTTGTCGTAGCATTGAGCGCTGTTGTATCCGGAAGGTCAGCTTGGCTTCTGGTAGGAGTGACAGGCATGGCCTATGTGATCGGCGCTCCTGCAGTCTGGGCTGTAACCGGTTACATTACAGCCGAAGTCTTCCTCTTTGCCTTTGTGGGGAAAAGATTGAGGCGCTACACCTCGATGATGGACAACCTCACTCTCCCTGATTTCTTTGAATCCCGCTTCAAAGACAAATACAACGTCCTAAGGATAATCTCTGTAACCATCATCCTGATTTTCATGATTTCCTATGTGGCTGCACAATTCAACGCTGGCGGGAAAACTTTCAGCACAAGTTTTGGTGTGAGCGAGACAACAGGTATTCTGATAACCGCTGCCATTGTCCTTATCTACACGGCTTTAGGTGGATTCATGGCTGTTTCTCTGACGGATATGATCCAGGCTTTTTTCATGCTCTTTGCCCTCCTTGTTCTTCCCATAATTGCCATCGTCAATGCCGGAGGATGGGGTGAAGTCATGGAAATCCTCCGCAGCTTCAACCCGAAATTCCTGAATCCATTCGCCTATGCTGGGAGGCAGTATCATCGGATTCCTGGGTATCGGGCTTGGCTCCTCAGGAAATCCCCGCATCCTTGTCCGCTATATGTCTGTGGATGATCCCAGGGAACTGAGGAAATCCTGTGTGATCGGGACTGTGTGGAACATGCTCATGTTCTGGGGAGCTGTCTTTATCGGGCTTGTGGGAAGAGCCTATTACCTGCGCTTAGAAGAACTCCCCGGCGCAGACAGGGAGAATCTTTTTCCTTTTCTGGCCTCTGCCCACCTCCATCCTCTCCTTCTGGGAATAATCACAGCCTCCATCCTGGCAGCGATAATGTCCACAGCCGACTCCCAGCTTCTTGTCGCTTCCTCAGGTGTTGTCCGGGATATCTACCAGAAAATAATTGCCAAGGGAAAATCCATCGAACAGAAAAAGCTTGTGTTTCTGAGCCGGGTTATTGTTCTGTGCTTGGTGGCCACAGCCCTTTTCTTCGGAGCTATAGCCAAGCAGTATGTCTTCTGGCTTGTGCTTTTTGCGTGGGGAGGACTCGGGGCTTCGCTCGGACCCACCCTTCTTCTCGCCCTTTTCTGGAAAAGAGCCACAAAAGCAGGCATTGCCGCAGGGCTCATTTCAGGAACCGCAGTCACAATCGTCTGGAACCAGGTGGCCTACCTAAAAAACATTATTTACGAGCTTGTTCCGGCCTTTTTTGTGTCTGCATTTCTCACAATTATCATAAGCCTTTTGACCAAGCCTCCAGAGGGAGCAAAGCAAGAATTAAGTCAAATTGCCGCAAAATACCGCCAAAAACAGTAAAAATTTTTTTTCAAACTTTCCGCAACATCTTCGACTAAATGAAATGGCTACAGCTATATGCTGTGGAAGCCAGATTTTAGCGATTTTTTGGAATAGATAAGGCTCTTGACAATTTATTATCAATAACTTAAAGTATCGGCGCCTTAGATTATGGAGGGAAAAAGAAGGAAAAAGCTCAAGATTTAGCTCCCAGAAAACCTTCGTTATTTCGCTCCTTTCTTAAGGCGCCCATTCTAAGAAAGGAGGCTCAAATGAAAAAGAGAACCATAAGATTAGTAGCTATCATAGCCTGCTTCAGCATTCTCACCCTCTCCGTTCCCGGAGCCATTGCTGCAGACAAGAAAGTGAATAAGTTCAACTTCAGAAACATCATCGAGAAACCCATGTGGGTTCTGTCCACTATCTTCCCGTTCATCAGCCCGATCTATGAAACAGGAACCGACAACTCTATTACCAAAAACAATAACAACACTTACAGCGGAAAAGTCAAGATTACTGACAGCGTACCTAAACCAAAACCACCTGATGGCGGTGATTAATAAGGCTATTATTCAAGCTGCTTTTACCGTAAGAAACACTAAAATTTAGAATAACAGAAAAATAAGTCTAATATTTCCATACAAACAATACTTTTTTCTCCAACATAA
>CAZSPM010000380.1:0-2879 GCA_964608785.1 uncultured Eubacteriales bacterium | reverse complement strand
GGTTGCTGCTAGAGCTGTCCCTGTTTTGAAAAGTATTGCCAGAGAGGGAGAAGACGATGAAATCAGAGACAGGGCAAAAATAGCGTTGCTCCGGGTCGACCCAAGTGCCTTGAAAGATTTTGAAGAGGCACGATCTGAGAGCCGAATAAGGGTTCTCCACCTTAGAGTCTATAAAGTGGACAAAAGAGACCCGGTGTTCTCTATGGATATCCCCTGGGCTCTGGCCGATCTTGTTTTTGGAGCTATCCCTGAGGAGGAAAAGGAAGTGATGAGAAAGGAGGGCTATGACATAGATAGAGTTGCTGACGAGCTCACTCGATTCAGGGGAAAAATCATTGAAATAAGAGGTAACGGAACAATCATTAAGATATGGGTAGATTAAAATGAAAAAAAGATGTCATTCCTGCGGAAGCAGGAATCTAAACCTGTCTTTAGCAGGAACAAGACTGGTTTCCTGCTTCCGCAGGAATGACATTTAGTAATAAAAGTGGGCTTGATTCATCAAACCCACCGCAGTAATGTAAGGGCTTAATTCATTATATGGGCTTGATTCATCAAACCCACCTTTTAAAGGAGGAATAAAATGAGAAAAATTGCGATTATCGTGTTAATCGTTTTTATCTTTACGTTTCTTTTAGTAGATCTAACGCTCGCAAAAAATGAGGATGACCTCCAGGCCATAAAGAAGGCCGTCAAGAAAAACCCAAGTTATAAAGCTGGAAAAGAAGTGAAATGGTTCAAGCTTCTTGTCACTGATAACGAGACAAAAAAAGATAAAGTCAAGATTACGGTGCCTATCTCTTTGATTGAATTTTTTATCAACTGCGCGAACGATAAACATATGAAGATTGATCGGGATGATTGTGAGATTGATTTGAAAGAGCTGTTCAAAGAGCTGAAGAAACTTGGCCCGACAGTGTTCATTGAAGTCGTTGAAGATGGCGAGACCGTAAAAGTCTGGTTAGAGTAGTAATGCAGGGGCTTAATTATGTAGGGGCTTGATTCATCAAGCCCACCTTTTGTAATAAAAAAGGGGACACAATCAAAAAAGATTGTGTCCCCTTTCTCTATAATTATTTCTTAATAATGTAAGCTAACGTTAGTTATTAAGGCTCATTTCCCAATTATTTGAATATCATGACGGGGGAAGGAGACAAGTTGTCATTCCCGCGGAAGCGGGAATCCAGGCATGTGCCCGCTGTAGTGGGAAACCAGAAATATGGAAGACTCTTATCCCGATAGACTGGATTCCTGCTTGCGCAGGAATGACATTTAGAAAAACAGGAATGACGAAAGGTTAAGGAAGATTTTTCATTAACTAAATGGGAGAAGAGCCGTTTTTTTACCTTTTTTATTGTTTATCGTTGAACTTGAAACCTTTCTTTTCAAAAAGCTTTAAGCAAGCTTTAACTGCATCGGGTTCATAAAGGACGCCTTTATTATTTGAAATTTCCTTTAATGCCCGGCTTGTACCGAGGGCTGCTCTGTAGGGCCGGCGGGAGGTTATAGCTTCGACTACATCGGCTACACCTATGACTCTCGCCTCAATAAGAATCTTCTCACCGGATAGGCCCGAGGGATATCCAGAGCCATCTAATCTTTCATGGTGCTGCAGTATGATTTTGGCAACAGGATAAGGAAAATTAATTTCCTTCAGTATGTCATGACCGACTTCAGGATGAGTTTTAATCATGCTGAAATCGATTGTGGTTAATTTCCCGGGCTTGCTGAGAATCTCAGCAGGTACGAGCATCTTGCCGGTATCATGCACAATCCCTGCCAGACGGATTCCTTCAATTTTGTCTTTTGAGAGGCCCATCTCCTTGGCAATTGCACAGGCCAATTGGGTCACTCTCCTTTGGTGACCCGCGGTGTAAGGATCCCTCTTTTCGACTGCGGATGCCAAAGCCATGACCGTATCCTCAAGATTTCTCTGCAGCTTCTCGTCTTTTTCTTTCAGCATCCCTTCTATTTTGTGCTTGTGAAGAGCCATCTCAATAGTGGTATGCAGGTCCCTGTCCTCGAAAGGCTTCAGGATGTAGCCGAATGGCTCTGTTATTTTTGCCCGCTCCAGCGTTTTTTCATCTGCATAGGCCGTAAGATAGACCACAGGAATATTATAGCGAGACTGTATTATAGCGGTAGCTTCTATGCCGTCCATTTTCCCTTGAAGCACTATGTCCATCAGCACCAAATCGGGACGTGTCTCTTTTGCTTTTTTAACGGCATCTTCTCCGGTGACAGCGACTGCGGGGACAGCATATTCAAGTCTTAACAGGCTCATTTTTATGTCGTCAGCGACGATTCGCTCGTCTTCGACAACCATGATTTGTTTTTTCTTCATTTTTTTGACCTCAGTCTAATATGAAAACTGGTTCCCCCCGTTCTATCCAGTCTGACATCACCTTGAAGCTGATCCTGAGCTAAGATTGTAACTAGATGTAAACCCAGGGATTCTGTATTTTTAAAGTCCACTTCTTCAGGAAGGCCAATCCCGTTATCGCTGACAATCAGCTCAATCTCATTTTTATTCAAAGGACGCATGGTGATTTTGATTTCACCATTATTATAGTCCGGAAAACCATGTTTCAAGGAATTAGAGATAAGTTCATTCACGATTAAACCACAGGGAATGGCAGTATTGACGTCCAGAAAAAAATCTTTTATGTCTATTTTTAATTTGATGGCTTCCGGGCTGATTCCATATGAGCTGAACAAATGGCTTGATAGGCTTCTCACATATTCAGCAAAGTTTACTCTCGTAAAATCCTTGGATTTGTATAATTTATCATGGATGGCTGCCATTGAATGGACACGATTCTGAGTACTCTTGAAGAACCCCAGCATATGTTCATCCTGGATGTGTCGGGAATGAAGCC
>CAZSPM010000379.1:0-2882 GCA_964608785.1 uncultured Eubacteriales bacterium | reverse complement strand
AAGCCCATGTAATCAGCCCATGCCCGATCCATACCTACCTCTGTCCCACGAATTCCTCGGAAAATATTCCCCCCTCCAATCATAATGGCAATCTGGACGTTTAAATCGTGGATTTCTTTAATTTCTTGAGCAATAGATTTTGTTGTTTCTAGGTCAATTCCATAAGAAAGGTTCCCTAAAAGAGATTCACCGGAGAGCTTTAACAAAATTCTTTTGTAGGCCGGCTTAATTTTAGACATGCCAAAACTTCATGATTCGCCCAACTCAAATCGAGCAAACCTTTTTACTCTGATGTTTTCTCCAAATTTGGCTATATAAGAAGTCAGAAGTTTCTCGATCGAAATCTTATCGTCCTTTATATATATCTGGTTTAATAAACATACTTCTTCGAAAAACTTGCTTAATTTCCCTTGAACGATTTTCTCCATGATTTCTGGGGGCTTTTTTGAATCCTTGAATTGGTCTCGGGTTATATCCTTTTCTTCTTCTAGCTCCTCTTGTGAAACTTCCTCTGATGAGATGTACTTGGGATTTGCAGCAGCGATATGCATGGCAATATTTTTGACCAACTCTTTAAATTCCTCGTTACGGGCTACAAAATCTGTTTCACAATTCACCTCGACAAGGACACCTATTTTCCCGTTGAGATGAATGTAAGAGCCAACCAACCCATCTGAGGCTTCCCGGCTCATTTTATCCTTAGCCCGCGCATATCCTTTTTTCCTCAGGATGGTGATAGCCTCCTCAATATTTCCCTTACTTTCTTGGAGCGCTTTTTTGCACTCCATCATCCCAATTCCTGTCCTTTGTCTCAGCTCTTTCACTCTTTCAGCAGTTATTTCCATCTCAGACTCCTTCCTTATACAGATTCCTCAGGTTTCGCAGAACTCGTCTCTTTCCCTTCTTCACCAGAACTCTCAAGAGAAGGCTCTTTTTTCTCTTCAAGTGCACCCTCCTCTTCAGGCGGCGTCTCTTCCTTCTTGGCCTCCTGGAGTTCTTTTTCCACTTTATTTTTTTTGCCTTCGATTATGGCCTCAGAAACTTTGGATACGAATAACTCGATAGCCCGAACTGCGTCATCATTACCTGGGATCGGATAATCAATATTCTCCGGATCTCCGTTAGTATCAACTACTGCCACAATCGGAATATTCAATTTTTGAGCTTCTAAAATCGCAATTTCTTCTTTAGTTGAATCGACAACAAATAAAGCACCTGGGGGGTCTAGCATGTCCTTTATCCCGCCCAAATTCCTGTAAAGTTTCCTGTAAACTTTATCCATCTTGGACTGCTCTTTTTTTGAGAGCAAATCCCATCGTCCGTCCTCTTTCATCTCATCTAATTCGATCAATCTCTCCACGCTTCCTCGGATGACTTCGAAATTGGTCAGCAATCCTCCCAGCCAACGCTGGTTGACATAGGAAGATTCACTTTTTAAAGAAAACTCTTTAATAATGTCTTGAGCCTGCTTCTTTGTTCCAACCATGAGCACATCATTTCCGCTCTCAGCGATATCCCTTATGAATTGAAGGGCCTCTTTGAAAATCTTTATGGTCCTCTGCAAATCAATGATATAAATTCCATTTCTCTGGCCGAAGATGTATTCCTTCATCTTGGGGTTCCATCTTTTTGTTTGATGACCAAAATGAACCCCTGCTTCTAAAAGTTCTTTCATCGTTATTGAAACCAAAAGTGATCCTCCGTTTATCTCTTGTGATATTGAGGTGCTTTGCGAGCGCCTAATAATCCATATTTCTTTCTTTCTTTAATCCTGGCATCCCTCGTCAACAGACCTGCTTGTCTAAGAGTTGATCTTAACTCCTTGTTAAACTCTATTAAAGCCCTTGAGATTCCCAAGCGAATCGCCTCAGCTTGGCCACTCATCCCGCCTCCGTTCACGCGTATAAAAATGCTAAATTTATTCTCTGTTTCTGTGAGAAGAAGGGGTTGTTTAATTGTATGCTTATGGGAATCTAAGCTAAAATAATCGACAAATTGGCGAGGTTTCTGATTCACATATAATGTGATATCTCCTTTCCCGGGGCGCAGGAAAACCCTTGCCACTGAGGTTTTTCTCTTTCCCGTACCATAATACTGGATGAGACTCAATTTTCCTCCTAAAAAATATATTCCTGGGGCTTTTGAGCTTCATGAGGATGATGAGGACCGCAGTAAACCTTAAGCTTCTTATAAACCGCTCGACCTAGCTTGTTCTTGGGAATCATGCCCCGGACTGCTCTTCGAATGACTTCTTCAGGCTTCTTTTCTAAAAGCTCCTTGAGAGTCGTTTCTTTCAATCCTCCCGGATAACCAGAATGGGAATAATACTTTTTCTGTTCAATCTTTTTTCCGGTTATGTTTACTTTTTCAGCATTAATAACCACCACAAAATCTCCACTGTCCATAAAATTAACAAACTCAGGCTTCTTTTTACCTCGGAGCAGTATAGAAATTTCAGTGGCCAACCTTCCCAGAACCTTCCCTTCGGCATTAATCAGCCACCATTTTCTCTCGATTGCATCTTTTTTTGGTATATACGTCTTCATTACCATTAACCTCAGAATTAAGCTCTCAGGGTAGGCGATGAATTAAAATACTAAATCTTACGGTTATTGTCAACCTATTACAATCGTTTAAAAGGGACGTAATAGTTAATTACTCAAGTAAAAAACTGCCTGTTTTTGCCCTCTTTGTAATCATCCTGGATTATTCACGAGTCAAGATTGCTGCAGCGGTCGTAGCGACGAGCGAAGCGACACGGCAATCTCATGCTTTTGGCGAGGAACGATGAGATCACCACGCTCTCTTTGATCGCTCGTGATGACGGAGTGAACTACCGCGAATGGGCTACAACGAAGCCGATGTGGTGAGATTGGCTCGCC
>CAZSPM010000378.1:0-2889 GCA_964608785.1 uncultured Eubacteriales bacterium | reverse complement strand
TGATACCTAGCTGTTCGAGTAAATGCTGCGCTTTATTGTACTGGGAGCGATAATCCATCCACAGGCTAGCTCTCGTCATTTCCCTGCCGAGAAAGATATTGTCCGCTACCGTCATCGAATTGATCGATGACATTTCTTGATGGATTACAGAGATTCCCTGGCTCGTAGCATCATGGGGTGATTTAAATTTCACAGGATTATCTTCTAAATAAATCTCTCCCTTATAATCAGGATAAACCCCAGCGAGAATCTTGATAAGAGTGGTTTTGCCCGCTCCGTTTTCACCAGCCAGAATATGAACCTCTCCAGGATTCAGTTCAAAATGCACATCATCGAGAACTCGTATTCCAGAAAAAGATTTTTTAATATGCTCCATTCTCAAAAGCATATCCTTTTTCCTTCCCCAGAGTGATTGCTCATCTTAGAATATCCCGCAGTTTCTATGTTTTTTGACATATAACAGAGGGGATAAATGATGTCAAGGAAAGAGCTATAATCCCTTGATTTTCATTGGCCGTAAAGTTATATTCAAAGGTCGGAAAAAGCAGGAATAACTATTCACATCTCAGTTTATTCGTGTGTGTAATAATGATAGATTTTTGATCTGATTACTATGAAATTCATATTCAACCTGGATTATTCACAGGTTAAATCACAGGGAGGTATTATGAGACGCAAGATTTTATTTTTTGCACTGGCATTGGGATTTCTTTTTAATCTGTATGTATTGTCACAGACTGCGGATGAGATCATCAAGAAGAATATTGAAGCAAAGGGCGGCCTGAACAAATTAAAATCAATAGAAACAATAAGATTGACGGGAAAATTTTCAATGCCTCCCATGGGTATCGAAGAAGCTCCAATTACGATTGTTGCGAAACGCCCCAATCTAATCCGGATGGACATCGAGGTTATGGGGATGGGTGTTATCCGCGCTTTTGACGGCAAAACAGCCTGGCAGACGATGCCCACACAAATGGGGGATCTGGTTACCGAAGAGATGCCTGAAAATGAAGCGAAGGAGATGAAAAGAGACTCTGATTTTGACGGGCATTTGATCGATTACATGAAAAAGAGGCACAAAGTTGAACTCATCGGCAAGGAAGCGATGGATGGTACAGAGGTTTATAATCTGAAGGTTACTTTAGAAGACGGATATGTGGTTAATTATTATTTCAACGCAGAAAATTATCTGGAACTGAAATCTAGAGCGAAGACCAGTTTTCAAGGTCAAGATATGGAGGGAGAAACATTCTATGGCGACTACAAAGAAGTAGCAGGGATATTGTTTGCCCATTCAGTGGAAATGAGACTCGATGGGCAGACCTCGCAAAAGGTGATTTTTGAAAAGGTCGAGCTCAATGGAGATGTAAAAGATGATTATTTCAAGATGCCAGAAAAAGAAACCACGGAAAAAATGAATTAAAATAAATTTCATTGGAGGGAGTATCTCAATGATTGATCTTGCAGTGATATCAGGAACTGGGTTTTATGATTTTCCTGGATTGGAAGAGGGAAAAGACCAGATTATAGACACAAAGTTCGGAGATGCATCTGTTAGAAGTGGAATGATCCAAGGAAAAAAGGTGGTCTTTATTGCTAGACACGGAAGAAAGCACAGTATTTTGCCCAACATGATCAATCATAGGGCCAATCTCTTGGCTTTGATAATGTTGGAGACAAAAGCTCTTGTTTCTACAACAGTATGCGGCGTATTAGATCCCTCCATTCCCCTTGCCAAGCTGGCTGTCTTTGATGATTTATATTTTCTGGATAACCGGTTGCCAAATGGAGAAGCCTGCACAATATACGATGAGATAGGAGAGAGGGGGCGCGGGCACTTTATTTTCGATAGACCATTCTCTGAAGAGTTAAGACAACAGTTAATCGCAGCGGCTCAGAATCCCATTACTGAGGCTGTTTATGCGTATGTCAACGGGCCTCGTTTTAATTCGAAGCCGGAAATATCCATGCTCAAGAATTATGCCTCTTTCATCAGCCAGACTGCAGGACCAGAAGTAGTTCTTGCAGGGGAGCTAGAAATTCCTTGTGCCCTTATTGGATTTGGCGTGGATTATGCAAACGGAGTAGCCGAAGAGCCAACACCTGTCGAAGTCCTAGATGAGAATTTAAAGAAAAGCAAAGATATCTTTGTCGAAGCCATAAAAAAGCTAATTGAAGATTACAGTGCACCCAGGTTTGGTGGATTTATTTATAGGTTTGAGTAGAGGACAATTTGCCTTAATTTATTTTGTAATATATAAATAGCGTTGATAGTCATTCATTTAGTTGTGGTTGATAATATCTTAAATACAGTATTGACGTCTCTAAGAAAAAATGGATACCAAGGAAGATAAGCTTTTACATGCTGCCAAACGAATATTAGAAGGAAACTGGAAAGGGAAATATACCATTCCATCTCCCCGGCTTTATCCCCACCAGTGGAGTTGGGATTCTGGTTTTATTACCATCGGCTATTCTAATTTTGATCAAAACAAAGCACAGAAAGAACTGCTTTCCCTGTTTGAGGGGCAATGGGAAAATGGTATGCTGCCCCATGTTATTTTCAGGTTTAAAAACGGTTATTTTCCTAACGCTGAATACTGGCAAGCCGAACTCTCAGACTATTCTCCAGAGGTAAGGACATCAGGCATTACCCAACCTCCTGTTCATGCCCTTGCAGCCCTCTCAATCTTTAAGAACTCCAGCCACAAGGAAGAAGCCCAGGCTTTCCTTACTGTCATATCGGATGGAAAGTGTACCATAACCTTCCACACCAAGACAGAAACAAAAACCGAGTCTTGGGTGGGAACTTCCTGTAGTGATGCCGGATGAGAAAGCCCACTAAAAAGGGTAATGTTGTTTATCCTTCAAAGAGCTCCGAAAACA
>CAZSPM010000377.1:0-2900 GCA_964608785.1 uncultured Eubacteriales bacterium | reverse complement strand
TGATATTGCTGAAATAATAAAAAGTATCGGCATTTTTTATGAATAATTCAGGTTAGTGAATCCATACCTTCCTTTTCTTTCTTCTCCTTGATTGAAGCACAATCAGAATAATCCCGATCAAGAATCCTCCAATATGTGCAAACCATGCCACGCCTCCTCCAATACCGACATTCAGCACCTGCGCCAAAAACCAAACCACGAGGAAAAATGCTGCGGGAACAGGCATGATTCGAATGAAGAAAAATAAAAAGACCAGAGTCAAAACCCTGGCTCCAGGATACAAGATCAAATAAGCACCAAGCACACCTGCAATTGCACCGCTGGCTCCTATCATCGGAACCTGGGAATTGGGATTGAAAAAGATATGAGTCAAACTTGCTCCTAATCCTGAGAGCAAATAGAAGAGGATAAATCGAAAAGGACCGAGAAAGTCTTCAATATTATTCCCGAATATCCAGAGAAAGAGCATGTTTCCGAAAAGATGGAGCAAGCTTCCATGGAGAAACATTGATGTTATGAGAGTTAATGGCGGTGAAAGCCTGGATAGGGATTCCTGAGTTTCAAAAAAAACAAACGTAACCGCCTTGAAATGTGTGATTTCATAAGGAATTGCTCCCATTTTGTAGACAAAATACTGCAGTCCTTGAGGAGAAATATTTTGATAGAAAAAAATGATTATGTTCAGGGCAATGAAAAATATGGTGATAAACGGAAAGCGATAAGTAGGGTTCTCATCTTTAAGGGGGATGAACATTTGCTTTTAAGACTGATTAAGGCGGAAATTCAGGATTTATTTTAAGAAGAGGATATGGATTAAACTATTCTACCTCTCTGTTCTTCTCAATTCTTCCTCGAGCCTTTTTCTCTCCAACTGTTTCTTTAGTGCCTCATCGTATCTCGCTCTCCATACTTTTGATTCTTCGTCATATCTGCCTTTACGCTCCGGATAAATCTTCGTGTACACATTTATATAAAGCATTGACATATAAACGTAGGGATAAGGATCATTGGGATCTAACTCAACTGCTTTCAATATTGATTTACGAGCCTCCTCAGCAAGTGCTTTCCTCGCCTCCAAAGGTAACACTTTTTGAAGACGAAAGGCCTTCCAAAAACGATTCACCCCTATGGCATACCAGGTCGTAGCACTATCAGGTTCCAATTCTAGGCGTAACTTGTAATATCTGACGGCCTTATCAAACTCAGTTTCAGGATTCTCGGCGGTATTTATTTGATCATTATAAAACTGAGCAATATAGGCATAGCCTTGAGGATTTTCTGGGTCTGCCTCTATCCTTCTCAGGTACATCTGTTCGGCCTTCGCTCTAAGCTCTTCGTTTTCTCCTGCATACCTCTTGTAAAACTCAGCGATGACATAGTAATTATCCATATCGGTTGGCTCTAACTCGATGATCTTCAGATACATCCCTTCAGCTTCTTTGAAATCTCTAAGTTTGTCATACATATCACCCAAGGAATAAATGATATCTTTGTTGCCGGGATCGACCTCATAAGCTTTGTTCAGAGCTTCTAAAGCCTTGTCTGCTTTTTCCTGGTTCTCTGGGCTATCTTCTCCTGGCCTGTAGAGATTCTTGTAAGATTCACCCAGGAATCGGTAAGCATCTACGAGTTCTGGATTATGAGAGAGCGCTTGCTCATAGGCCTCAATGGCACTTCGGTATTGATTTTCGGTAAAATAGTGGTTTGCTTGAGTAAAGTAATGATTAGCACGAAGTCTGCTCGCTTTGAGTTTTTCACAGCTAGAAAAAGTAAAAATTATAGCCAGAGCTAGAAGAACCATCAGAACCATGCTTTTCTCTTTTCGGTACATGTGACCTCCTTTATCAGCGAGTCCTTGCTCTTCTGAATAATTATTTTAGTATACAATAATTTTATAATGGAATGGAGGGTCAAAGTCAAGGAAAACAAAAATCAGGGTCAGGTCTACACTTTTAACTTTTTTCCTTATCTCAATTGAAAAAGCATCCTGAATTTTGAATTGATTCACCGCTTAAAAAAATCAAACACCTAATAGAGGAAAAAGTTAAAAGTGTAGACCTGACCCTGACTAGCTGGTCCTCAAGATCAACCGGATGGGTGTTCCCCAGAGATCAAACTCTTCTCTCAGAAGACTGATAAAAAATTTCTCATACGCAGGGGAAAGTGAAACTCGTGAATGAGTGAAAAGGATAAAAGTCGGAGGGAGCGCTCTTTTCTGGGTCATATATTTTATCTTGAATCTGCGTTTTTTCTTTGAAAGAGGAGGATGTTTGTCATTGATCATGGTTAAAAAATCATTCAATCGAGGTGTCTCTAATCTCTTTAAACCGTTTGTATGAACTTCTTCTGCACAATCAAGAATCTTTATGAGTCTTTTTCCTGTCAAAGCAGAAATAAAAAGAATGGGGGCATAGTCAACAAAATCCAATTTCTTATAGAGTCTCTTTTTGAACTCTTCTATAGATTGGGTATTTTTCTGGACCAAGTCCCATTTATTCAAGGCTACAAGCAACGGTTTACCCGAATCATGGGCAAGGTGAGCTATGGCAGTATCTTGGCGAGTGGGAAATTCCTGAGAGTCTATGATCAAACAGATCACGTCAGCCTGATTTATATCTTTTCTTGCTTTTATGATGCTCGCTTTTTCTCTCTTGTCCCTAGTGCGGCTTAACTTGCGAATTCCCGCTGTATCGATCAAGCAGTAAGCTTTTTTATTCCTGAATATCAGAGTATCTGTGCTATCCCTAGTTGTTCCAGGTATTTCGCTTACAATCAATTTCTCCTTGCCGCATAGGCGATTTACGATTGATGACTTTCCCACGTTAATACGCCCCACTATGGCTATTTTAAGAGGCTCTGTTTCCTCCTTTTCGGGGGTATAAGAGGGCATACAGGGGGGG
>CAZSPM010000376.1:0-2904 GCA_964608785.1 uncultured Eubacteriales bacterium | reverse complement strand
AATACCCTTTTGGATATTCTCTTTCTTGTCTATTCGAAAGACATTGCCAAACTGAAATTCTGTATAAACAATATCTGCATCCAATGGATCAACCTGGACATGAGCTCCATCGCCTCCCAAAATCATTTTCCAGGGCTCAGACTCTCCGGGCCGCCAGGTATGGGGGCCATAATAAACTCCATTGTCTTGCAGCCCACCGTAAATATTGTATGGCACATCCATATCATAGGTCACGGTATAGAACTGTCCGAGAGGCATGTTGTTCACCTTCTGCCAGGTTTTCCCTCCGTCATAGGAAAAATTTAAGCCTCCATCATTGCCATCTATAAGACGGGCAGGATTATCGGGATCGATCCAAAGGGCTTGGTGGTCAGCATGAACTCCCCAGCCGCCAATGGGATTAAAAATCTTGCCCCCATCTTCCGAAACCATTAAGGAAACTCCAAGGATATAGATCTTGCTTTCCTCTGTGGGATCAACCCGGATCTGCCCGAAATAGTATCCGTATGTATTATAGAAACGCTCCAGATATTCCTTATTGACTTTCTGCCATGACTCACCTTTGTCGGTTGATTTATAAACTTCAGCGCCTATGATATTTGTCTCAAAGAGGCGGCGGTTGGCATCCATGAGTGTCTGGGCAATCATCTGAGGACTTAGCTCCCCTTTTCTGACCATATTGATAACTATCTCTGTTTTTACCTCAGGGGGAGCATTATTCTCATCTAAAAATTCCTGGATTTTCTTGACATCAAGCTTCAGGAAATCTTCCCTAGTCATTTTTTCTAGATCTTTGAGCGAGAGGCCTGAAGCCGCTTCTCTTTTTTCTTCAGTCTCGGGACGGGGGGCTTGGTTATCCAGAAGAGCATAGATCACGTTCGAGTTTGATAGAGATATCGATAATCCAATGCGACCCACAAATTCTCCACTGGGAAAGCCATTGGTCAGTTGATCCCATGTAAGGCCGCCGTCTGTTGTCTTGTATATTCCGCTTCCCGGTCCACTTTCAATAAAATTCCAAGCCTTACGACTCCTCTGCCAGGCTGCCGCATAAAGAGTGCTTGGGTCTAGAGGGTCCATCACAACATCGATAATGCCAGTATCATCGTTGATATAGAGTATCTTGTCCCAGCTTTCCCCTCCATCCTCTGTCATGAACAGCCCTCTTTCTTCATTCTGAGTATAGAGGTGACCGATGGCTGCAACATAAACGATATCAGGCTTTTTGGGATGAATGATAATCCGGCCTATGTGATGGGTATCACCTAAGCCCATGTTTTCCCAGCTCTTTCCGCCATCGATGGACTTAAAGACTCCTGTACCAGAGTAAGAGCTCCGGCTGCTGTTGTTCTCTCCACCTCCCACCCAGATTATATCAGGATCAGAATCAGATACTGCAATATCACCGACAGTCAGACAGGACTCGTTGTCAAAAATTGGCTCCCAGGTTGTCCCATTGTTGACTGTCTTCCAGACTCCACCAGACGCTGCTGCAGCATAAATCGTAAAGGGACTTCCTTTGGGAACGGCAATATCTATGATCCGACCTCCCATCACGTACGGCCCCACAGAGCGCCACTTCAATGCCAAAAAGGCAGACTTCTTTTTTAATTCCAAGTGATCATTCCACAGATTTAAACGAGGGTACTCCTTTTCGATCAAATAGGGAATTTCCGCTTTTTCTTTTTCTTTCTCGTCAGTCACTTCTACACCCACGACATATTTCCCCATCTTTTCTGGAAACCATACCCACGAATCATCATCGGATTTTTCCTGAATGATTGTTTTTTTTCCCCTCTTTTCTAAGTAGAATTCATATTTGGGGTGAAAAAAACCGACCGCAGAAGCCGTAAAGCCAATATCTCCGTCTAGCCTGTGAGGAGATTCATCAGAAGGCTCCAAAGTGACACTGACTGCCTTTTTCAGGAACAAAAGCTTCCCTTCTTCCTCCTGCCTATCATAGAGATTTATCAAGACATAAGGATCAAACCAAATGGGGTTTGATTTGATCTCTTGACCGGCATCATAGATCCCGACTCTTTCCCCGGATTTTACGTCAAAGGCGACTAAGAGTGAAGAAAGAGAGGAGACCACAATCTTATCTTCTGAAATTTCAAGATGGTAAAAACTTCGCGATGGGATGGCCCTCCACCAGATCAATGATCCATTTTTTTTGTCTAAACAATACAATACATTATTCCAACAGAGTACAAAAATTCTGTCCTTATAGGCCATTGGAAGCGTGAAAATTCTGCCGCCGGTCTTAACCCTCCATTTCCTCCTTCTATTTTTCAGATTGAAACAATAAAAGTAGTGATCATCAGCGCCAAAATAGAGGTTGGTTCTTTCAATCAATGGAGTTGATTGAATCTTTTCTCCGACCTCGATTTTATCCTGCAGCTCTCCTTCTGGGCTCAGAAAATATAGGTTGTGGTCATCACAGCCAAAGATGATATAATCAGTGGAAATTGCGGGTCTTGACCGGATAGCCCCTCCTGCTCGGAAATGCCAGAGCTCTTCTCCATCTGCCGCGTTGAGAGCAAAAAAGCCTCCGGCCTCAGTGCCAAAATACACTCTGCTCTTGAATTCGGTGATCCCTGACGTGATTTTCTTTTTCACCCCTTTTTTCCAGATTAATTTTGCTTTTCTGTGGAGCCAGATTAATTTTCCTTTCCTATCAAGACAGTAAAGAGTCTGACTGTCGTCATAAACATAAATATTTTCCTGCCCAAGGTAAGGAGGACTCATAAGAAGTCCGGGAGCCGCAAATTCCCATAAAATCTTACGTTCTACCCCATCCAAACAATAAACAAATTTTTTGCTAGTGGTGAAATAAAGATTTGTATTATCTCTTTCAATGAAATCAATGATCGCTCCATTGTAAGGAATCTCTGTGTCCTTTTC
>CAZSPM010000375.1:0-2904 GCA_964608785.1 uncultured Eubacteriales bacterium | reverse complement strand
CTCTACAATTACCCTTAATATACTTGTTTCCGAAGAGGGGCCAGAGGATGAATCCTTATATTAATTATGTTTATTCTGAATTTGAGATCGCTTGCCGCAACATGCTAAGGAATAAATTGTTCTCAATAATTGATATCTTTGGTTTATCTTTGATTATCAAGTAAAGCGCTTCAACTTCTTCTTTTCCGTTCATACAATCGCACAATTTCAGCACGCAGCTCATCAGGCGAACCCGGAGGCTCGTAGGGCTTAAAAGGCTCGCCATCCAGAAACACGCCACCAACCCTACCAAAATGAAGTATCGCAGAACACTCGGGCGTTCCTACTTCCGCGTATTCCACAATGTCTTCGAGCCCCTGAACCGCTTCCCGGCATATTAGGAATTTGTAGGATCCGCACCAGCCATTGACAGCCACTGTAACATTCACTTTGTCAATCCCCTTTGGAGGAGGATTATCCAGCCGCAGAAGCCTCGGTGGTTTGGCATCCGGATGGAACGGTTTCCAGAAAACAGCCACTTTTTCTTCCTCATCGACACGTTCATAGCCCATGTGTTCAAAAAAAGCGACAGGCATCCAGTTTATTTTCCAGTCAACACCCCAGGCGGCAACTCCTTTTGTCCCTGAGATGCGAGCGTCCTCCTCGATGGAGTTGAGCATGAATCTTCCATACCCCTTGGATTGCTGGATACCCACACCGTGCTCGTATCCGTGCACCCAGATACAGAGAATCGCAAGCAGGTCCTCGCCCACGAGGGGAGAATGCTCAATTGGAATGTACTGGCACAGCCCGCCTATCTTCCCCTTATCGAGAATCAGAAGCTTAGCGCGGAGTCCCTTTTCTTTGTTCCTCTCATACCATTGCTTACGGATAGATGTTACCTGGGAATTTTCCGGTATTTCATCATGCAGGCAGCGGAAGAAGATATTCTCTGTCTTTTCTGCAACATCAACCAGTTTCATTGGCTGTGCTCCCATTCTCTCGATAATGATTCTGCATACCTTATATATATAATCCCATATTTACTGTATAGAATGCAAAAATCAGTTAACAAAATACAGCCTATTCCCCCTCCTGCCCTCTAAGCTCATAACCTGCCATCTGGATACTGACCTCTGCCAGAATTTGTAAAGGCTCTATCAGCGAAACTGAGATATCTTCATCCTTTAAAACCAGGGGAACCTCTGTACAGCCTGCAACGACAGCCTCTGCGCTCCTCTCCACAAGCTTCCGAGCCATCTCATGAATAATCTCTCTGGGCCGCCCAGAAGTAAATCCTGCCTTTATGCCTTCCTCCCCGAAAATAGCCTCCATAACCAGCCCCTGTTCCTCATCACTTGGCTCGATAACCTCCACTCCTTCCTTCACGAAAGCCTCATGAAAGAGCCTTGATTTTAAAGTGCCGGTGCTAGAAATAAGCCCTGCCTTCTTCAATCCCGGTATCTTCCTGTGAGCGTATAGAACCGCCTCGTCCAGAAGACTGAGGAATGAGACTCTCTCCTGGGCCATGATTTCAGGAAGCCAATAATGAGCCGTGACACAGGGCATGACAATAAAGTCCGCCCCTATTCCCTTTAGAATCCTGACTCCTTCAACGAGATAGGGAAGGGGGCTCTCTCCTCCCTCCAGGATGGCATCTGTCCGTGGCGGGACTTCAGGATTTGAGTAGATGACTGTCCTGATATGCTCCTGGTCTTTTCTGGCTTTTGTGTTCTTTATAATCAGCTCATAAAAGTATGCTGTGGCCTCAGGACCCATGCCTCCAAGGATGCCGATTGTTTTTTTCATCTCTTCGGAGCCTCTTCCATGATCTTTTTGACTTTATCCAGGGGGAATCCCCTGACCTTGCGGCCGTTCTGCCCGACCATTTCCCCTGCCTTGAAAAGACTGTTGAGGATGGCTTCCTCTGCCGCTTCAGCCGCAGCCAGAAAAAGAGCCGATGCCCGGTCACTCCGGAGTACCTCTATCTGCATTGTGGATGACTTCGAACGATGAGGAAACCTCAATCCTTTGGCTGTTGAGAAGGCGATACAGAAATCCCCGCTTCCGGTTGAGTAAAATCCTCCGGTCCTGGGTATCCCAAGGAGTGCCCTCTTTGCCAACCGCTTCAGGTTATGGCAGTCAAGTGGCGCATCAGTCGCTACAACAATCATACACGAGCCTTCCTCTCGCTTCTCGATCTCCTTCCGCATATAGTAATTCCCGAGCTTTATTCCTACAGGATAGCCGTTTATCTGAAGAATCCCTCCGTGGTTTGTCTGCGCAAGAACGCCAACCGTATATCCTCCCCTTGATTCAGGGAGTTTCCGCGAGGATGTCCCTATGCCTCCTTTATAGCCATAGCAAATGGTCCCGGTTCCAGCGCCCACAGAGCCTTCCTCCACAGGTCCGGACTGTGCTTTCTTTATAGCTTCGATCACATGCTCCTTCTTCACATGCTTTCCCCGGATGTCGTTCAGCCAGCCGTCATTTGTCTCACCGGCTACAGCATTCACAGAGCCCACTCTCTTATTTCCCGGATACGAGAGGGTGTAATCGATAAGAGCATCTGCTGCAGTGGGGACACTCAAGGTATTGGTTAAAATGATAGGCGTTTCTATGGTTCCCAGTTCTTCTATCTGGAGAGCACCGGTCAGCTTTCCGTATCCGTTTGCCACATAGACTGCGCCTGGGACTTTCTCCTGATAGATGTTTCCGCCATGAGGGAGGATAGCTGTCACACCCGTGCGGATATTTTTTCCTTTGATCAGAGTGACATGCCCGACCTTTATCCCCTCAACATCAGTGATGGCATTCCATTGGCCCGGACTTAACACTCCAGTCTTGATGCCAAATTCCCTCATCCGGGGCCTTTCTTCAGAGGAAATTACGGCCAAGCTTACAGCCAAAAAAACGATGAATGTG
>CAZSPM010000374.1:0-2908 GCA_964608785.1 uncultured Eubacteriales bacterium | reverse complement strand
CTATTCTCAAATTGATGATACAGCGCTGCGGATAACCTTAATATATCATTTTCTGTGATGAGATAGACCAAGGAGGCTCTCGGATCAAAATTCATTTTATAATCATTGAAATCAAGAGAGTATATCCTTCCTCCTAAGTTAACGTAGAAATTATCTGAAACTCTGAATTTATCATTGAAATAAATTCCCCACCGTGTTCCCTGTGTTTGATAAGTTTCTGAATGACCAACCAGAACAGAAACATCAATTTTTCTCTTCTGGAAATCTCCGCCAAGTTCTATGTAGTGACTTTCAAGGTCAACAGAAGTTTCCCACCGCGCCTGGTAGGTGATATCTTTTATTGTTTTTTGAAATACATCCTCAACCTGGTATGAAGCGAGATAATTTATATGAGAAAGAGTGAACTTTGTCACCAAATTCCTGGCTAGTACGGATGTTAAGGAAAAGCCAGCGATTTTATTTTGAGAGTTTGTGCTGAATCCGTTCTCATGGGAAAATTCATATGTATCGAAAAGGCCCATAAATCTTATATTGTGAAATTTATTTAATCGGAGATTCATCTTCCCAAAAGCGTGTTCTGTCTCGAATTCCATTTCATCTCTATTGTTAATCTTTGTCATCAAGGCAGAATGACCTCGGTTATAGCTTCCCACAAATGTGCCAAGCTTTTTAATCGGAACTCCGGCATAGCTGTTTAGACCGAGTATGGAAAGACCAAGGCCTCCCTCGCTTTTAAAAAGAGTGTCTTTAGCTGTGATATCCATAACTCCGGAAAGAGCATCTCCATATTTTGCGGGGAAGCCGCTTGTGGAAACACTGAAGTCTTCGATAATCTGATTGTCGAAGATACTGAAATAGCTTTCATGGAGGGACCTACTGAGAAAGGGGTGTACGACCTCAATTCCATCGAAGAAATAGGCCACCTCATCTGGTGCTCCTCCGCGAATAAGCATGCTCGAGGCATCTGGTAAGGAATTCACTCCAGGCAATATATGGGAAGCATACACTGGATCGGCTGCAGTTCCTGGTAAAGTATAGACATCCATCTTGGTCATGGTAACGGTTTTCTTGGCTTTTTCATCAGAGACCATGCTGTCTGCTGTTACCACAACATCGTGAGAGGGGAGAGGTTCAAGCTCAAGCTCTATGGTTAAATGTTCACCGATTTTCCCTGCGACCTCTTTCTTTTTATAGCCGACAAGCCAGACTAATAACTTTATGGTTTTTTTTTCATCTATAGGCTTTACGTACAGCTTGAAATATCCATTGGCATCCGCCGAGCTTCCCAAATCTGTTCCTACGACAGTTACATAGGCGGGGAGGGGGTCCTTTGTTTCTTTATCTATGATCTTTCCTTCAATATAGAGAGGTTCTTGCGCAATCATATTACTGACAAATATGAAAAACAGAAAAATAAGGAAATATATTCGTTCTCTCATTCTTATCATCTTTTCGGTTTCATTCTACATGTGGGATTGATGAATCAAGCCCCCACACCTTGCAATGACGATTTAAATCAAATAAATTTGACACAATGTCATTTTTTTTTCGATACCTGCTAGCTCTCTTGCTGCCATGCCAAATTCGGGATTGATCTCGAGTGCCTTTTTGAGGAATTTTTTCGCTTGGTCAAATTCATTTTTTTGCTTATAAGCCATGCCGAGGAAAGTATAAGCTTCTTCTTTACCCCAGGAAGGTTTTATCGGGTCTTTAATGTTTTCCTTTTCAAAAAGGTTTACAGATTTTTTAAGGAATTCCATGGCGTTATCCGCTCCGCCTCCGAATTGTTCAGGAGTAAAAAGAATGGAGACTCCTTTTAGAAGATTAATTCTTGGATTTTCTGGACCTTTTTCCAGAGCTTTCGCGATATATTCATTACTCCTATAGCCAAGGGCCATAGCGTTCTCTGGGTGAAAGGCTATTTCAAATCCGAGCAGAGTGGCATAGAGAGCAAATGATTCTCCAAAGGATGGGTCAACTTCCATTGCTTTTTCTAAGTATTTCTGGCCTTCCTTTGTGTACATCTCAGCCTCTTTCAATTTGGTTAAAGTAAAATAGTAGGTAGCTAATCTGTAGTCACAAAGAGCCACATAATAAAGGAGATACGGGTTCTCTCCTTTCTCTTTTATCAATAGATTAAGGAATAAATCCCTGGCGCTTTTTAGAGACTCCATGCTCCAGGTATTTATGCCCGTCTGCAACATTGATCTTGCCTCTTTTATCTTTTGGATGAGTTTTTGATCGGGAATAGGCACTGGGGGATTATTCGTGCCTTTTTGAGCGAGAAGAAGACTCATGGAAAAAAACAGAATGAAAAAACAAATTGCCGTCCATTTTATTATTTGGCTTCTCATCATTTTGCCTCCTATTAATTATTTGGATATTTATGATGCTTGCACTTGGTGCTTTATTTATCAGTTTGTATACTTTGAGTTATCTGTTCTAAATAATTGATATACTCTGAAAAGGCATTCCGCCCTTTCTCTGTTAACTGACATAATGTCTTTGGCTTTTTTTTGACAAACTTTTTCTTTATTTTGATATATCTTTCCTTTTCTAAAAGGCTTAAATGGGTACTGAGGTTTCCGTCAGAAAGCTTTAAACGTTCTTTTAAATAATTGAACTCCACCTCTTCATGGACCATCAAGATAGACATAATCCCTAATCGCGCTTTTTGATGGATAGCTTTATCGAGTTTAATCGTTATGTGTTCTTTCATCTTTATAAAGATTTCATGATTGCTTCCATCTGAGATTCGAAATCACACCTGTGGTAATTAACCCCACTCCGAAAAGCAAACCTAATATGACATCTGCGTAGTTTAAAAAGAGTATAGCTGTGGCTATCGTCCCAAAGAATCCTATTGTCCCCATAAAGAGAATTTCTTTGTTGAATAGGAATCCGATAA
>CAZSPM010000373.1:0-2910 GCA_964608785.1 uncultured Eubacteriales bacterium | reverse complement strand
ATTAAAATAAGCAATCACAAGTTTGATAAGGGGCCTGCCCCTGTAGTTAAAGTAAGTAATAACAGGTTTGACAAGGGATTTATCCCAGTGGTGAAAGTCAGGGAAGCTGGAGAAGGAACCCCTCCTGCCCAAAAAGAGCGCTTTACGCAATTGATTGAAGAGGGGAAAAAACTTCTCCAGGAAGAGATGGATTACAGTGAAGCCATAGCTAAATTCAGGGAAGCTAGAGACATTGCTGTAACCAGGGAACAAAAATCAGATACCTTTTTTTATTTATCCCTTGCCTATTATGCCACTATCGAGGATAGGGGGGATAAAGAATTTACTGAGACTGTAAGAAAGCTCATAGAAATAGACTATTATCGAGAGCTGGATAAGCTTTTATCTCCACCCCACTATTTAGAGTTATTCCAGGGGATAAAAAAAATGTATGGAGTCTTGAAGGTTAGATCAAATCCTGCTAGAGCAGATGTCTATATACATGACCGTAAAGATTCTATAGGAAAGACTCCTTTAATCATTGGAATCAGGGCAGGAGCTGTTAGGGTAAAAGTAAAGAAAGGGAAAAAAGAAAAAACTGATGTAGTTAGGGGAGTTGCGGGGGAGGTAACAGAACCCTCGGCTTATATACTCAAGGGAAAATCAACCCTAATATACGTGATTGGCGGCCTGGTTCTTGCTGGAGGAGCGGGAGTTGCCTTGCTAGGAGGAAAAGGAGGGAATGGAGGAGGACCCCCTGAACCAACAACTGGCAGTGTGCAGATTAACTCCAATCCTACAGGAGCAAAAGTGTATCTTGATGGGACCAACACAGGAAAAACAACCAACTGTACTTTAACCAATGTCACTCCTGGAAGCCATACTGTAAAATTGGAGATAGAAGGTTATAAAGATCACCAAACGAATGTATCAGTGACAAAGGGGCAAACCACAACAGTCAACGTAGATCTAGCTAAACACACGATAACTGTTACCAGCCCTTTGGCCGGAACCGAATGGGAAAAAGGAGAAAGAGTAACTATAAAGTGGAGCTCTGATGAGTCTAGTCAGTGGAGCAATGCTGCAAGAGGGAACGGATTAAACTCTGGGATGAATTCAAGCGGTAATTTGATCGGTCCGATTCAAAACAGGCCTTTCCATTCAGGCCTTATGTTTCGAGGTTCGGCGAAGCAAAGAAGTGGATTTGAGGGTGTTAATGCAGAGAGGAAAGATGGAACTCACTTAAATAGACAATCTTCTCTGTCCCACGGAAGAGTCGGCCTCCAGAGCAAAAGACTCAATACTAGGAAAAGAAAAGAAAACTTAGCTCAAGGGAAGATGAATCTCCCTGATTTTCCAGGATTATCTCTCAATCCTGGAAATCTTTCTCCTCAAGCATTCAAATCCATGGATTACAGCAATGCATTGATATTAACAGAAGTGAGGATTGAGCTCTACAGAGGGAACGTTCTGGTCAAGACTATCGCAGAAAGCACAGACAATGATGGCGAATTCGAATGGACAGTTCCCGCTGATCTCACAGATAGTACAAATTATAAAATTAGAATTTCATGTAAGGCTGATAGCAGCGTGTACGGCGAAAGCGTAAATTTTGAAATTTTTGAGTATGGAGAAATAACCGATGTCACTGTTGAGTTTACAGTAACCTTTGGCGCGTCAAATATAAGATGCGGGCATACGATTCAAGTCGATGGGGAAACCTATATAGATGAGGAATTTAATTTTGATGTGCCTTCTTCTGACGAATGGGATGATGCTAAGAAAATTATCCGGACGTTTTCCATTACAAAAGATCTGGGAGATTTCACTATAAGGCATGAGGCCAGCCAGGATTGGAGCAGGATTTCTCCGGGGACAGCCTGGGTTTGGGCAACCGGATATGAGTTATCCATTGTGGATTATTCTCATACACATAAAGATCCAGGCAGTCCTAGTCTATCAGAAGATGAGTTTGACATAAGAGCTTTACCTGGGGAGGATGATCCAAATGACACTTGGTATCGGATTCAAAATAAAGTGATCACTATCTTTGGACCTGCAGAATCGACTCAAATCAAAAAATTATCCTCAAAATCAACCGAAGGTAGGCAACCGTCAGTCCGAAAAATTAATTGAAGAAGAGATAAAGAGAGGCTGGCTGTTGGGGAATAGATAAGGAAAAGGGGGAAAAGGAGGGTTTAACCCTGCCCAGCCAGCTAAGCAAGGCAATCCAATTCTCATACAACAGGTCAAGAATGACAATCACCTTTAAGGATGATTTTAGGGGTGATTTTTCGATGACTGGGTTTTTACCCCTAAGGTGAACCCTGTTTAGCCTGGGGTTTAATCCTATTCCTTCCGTGTTAAGGTATTCGTAATATAGCAATCAAGCTCTTTGCCTCCAAAGCCTAGATAGAAGCCTTCCTCTAATGTCTCTTCGCCGAAGATCTTATAAATCAGCTTTGCCTGGAGTTTGGGCGGACCATTTTCTATTTGTTCAGATTTAAAAACAATTGTTTTTCCTTCATTTGAGATTTCCTCAAGAACATACTGAATTGTGAATCCTTCCACATGAAACTGTCTGAAGACAATTTTTTTTCTGGACTGATCATAGCTGAAAAATCCCCAATCTTCATGAACTTCTCCTTTTAGGTTCTTCTCTTGAGGTTCAAAGACAGCTTTGGTTCTCAACTGAAGGAATTTATTTTTCAAAACGAATTGAAAGTCTTTCATCACTTTTGAAACTCCAGATTTACCCTCTCCCTTGCCTTCCCATTTTCCAACAAAAAATTTAAAAGGTTCCCAAACATCCTGTTTTTTTTCTGTCTGGGCCATCAGAAGAGCTGGTAGCAGAACTATTATTAAGAGACGTTTTTTTCTCATAATCATTTCTCCTTTTATAAAAGCATTTTAGCATTTGACTTGAACTCC
>CAZSPM010000372.1:0-2914 GCA_964608785.1 uncultured Eubacteriales bacterium | reverse complement strand
GAGGCCGGGGTAGAAATGACCTCAGGGCCAGGCTGTCCGGTCTGCATTACCCCGAATGAATTCCACGAAGTCGCCATAGGGCTAATCGGAGACAATGAAAACTTTATCCTGACTACCTTTGGAGATATGACAAGGGTTCCGACCAGCCAAGGTTCGCTCCAAACAGCAGTTCCTGCTTCAGGTTCCATGGCAAAAGTTATTTATTCGCCTGAAGAGTCTCTCCAGATAGCAAGAGCAAATCCACAAAAAGATGTCGTTTTTTTTGGCGTGGGCTTTGAGACCACGATCCCCTCGATCGCACTCACAGCATTTGAAGCCTTCAGAGAGAGGCTCAAAAATTTTTCTATTCTTTCGGCACTCTGGATTATACCTCCTCCTCTAAAAGCCATTGTGGAAACAAAAGAGATTGCGATCGATGGCTTTCTCTATCCTGGTCATGTCAGTGCCATAATCGGAGAAAAGCCTTATCAATTCATCGCAGAGAAGTACAGAATCCCCGGAGCTATCACCGGTTTTGAACCCAGCGATATCCTCCTCGGCATCACTTCTGTCTTGGACCAGATAAAGGAGGGAAAAGCCTCGGTTTCTAACGAATACACCAGAGTTGTAAAACCAGAAGGAAATCCAACAGCCCAGAAGGTCATGAAAGAAAAACTGGAGGTTAAAGATGCGTCATGGCGTGGCCTAGGTCTTATTCCTCAGAGTGGTTTGAAACTCAAAGAGAAATACTCTGCGTTTGATGCTGAGGTTAAATACAGTTTGAACATAGAAGCAAAGAAAAGCGACCTTCCTGGATGTCGATGTGGCGAGGTCCTTCGGGGGCTTATCTCTCCTCCCCGATGTCCTCTGTTTGCCAAAAAGTGTAATCCTGACTCTCCATATGGCCCCTGCATGGTCTCATTTGAAGGAGCGTGCTTGGCCTATTATAAATATGGAAGTTAATAATGAAAAAGGTTAGTCTGGAGCTTGGAAGCGGCGGCAAGTTGATGAGGGATTTCATCAATCAACACATCCTCAAAACCTTTAAGAATCCTTTCCTAGATGACCTTTCAGACTCCGCTCATCTTCCTCGACAGATTGCTTTCACTACAGATAGCTATGTTGTAGATCCAATTTTTTTCCCAGGAGGCGATATAGGAACTCTTTGTATCAACGGGACAGTCAATGACCTTATTGTCTCTGGAGCTGAACCAAAATACGTCTCCCTCTCTCTCATCCTGGAGGAAGGATTTTCCTGGGAAGGCTTGGAAAAAATTCTTAAATCTGTAAAAAGGGCTGCCCAGAAATCATGTGTAGAAGTAACCACGGGAGATACCAAAGTTGTCAGGCGCGGCCAGGCTGACAAAATATATATCAATACTTCAGGTGTGGGAACAGTCCTTTTTAGACCATCCATCCAGAAAATCCGGCCCGGCGATAAAATCATATTAACAGGCACGCTCGGGGAACACAGCTTGGCTATAATGCTGGCCAGAGGAGACTTCGGTCTGGAATCAAAGACCAAAAGTGACTGTGCTCCCCTGAATTTTCTCCTCCCTCTCTGGAAAAAGGGAGTTCGATGGATGAGAGATATCACAAGGGGCGGTTTGGCGACTGTGCTTTCCGAACTTGCTGAAAAACTTCCCTCCTCTCTGCTTATAGAAGAAGAGAAAATTCCCTTATCCCGCGCAGTAAGAGGAGCCACAGAACTTCTGGGAATTGAGCCCCTATATCTGGCCTGTGAAGGGAGAGCAGTCCTTGTTACACCAGGCAAAAAGGCCTTTGAGATACTTGAAGAAATAAAAAAAGACCCGCTTGGCAAGAGAGCGGAGATTATCGGAGAAGTGGAAGATAAGCTTGGAAAACCAGGCCAGCTGCTTCTGTCGACATTCGCCGGGGGCGTGAGACTCCTCGAGCCCTTGACTTCAGAACTCCTCCCCCGCATCTGCTGAAAATGAGAAGCTTGATTAAAATCGTTCTATCGCTCAGCCTGCTTATTCTCTTTGTCTTTGCTGGATATTCTTCGCTAGCCAAAAAACCCAACAACAAGCCTCAAGAAAAAATATCCTACTCCAGCCTCATCAAGCCAGATAAGAAAAAATACACGTCTTACGAAGGAGAGAGAGTTCAAATCCATCTCAGGATAAAAAATACAGGAAGGGAAGTATGGAGTTCCCGTGGAAAAAATCCCTGTCTCCTCTCCTATCATCTTCTGGATCAAGAGGGAAAAACCATAAGATACGACAATCGCCGCTTCCTCCTTCCACACAAAGTCGCTTCATCTCGAACAGTTGAAATAACCATCACTGTGAGAAGCCCTCTCGAGGAGGGTAAATATATCCTTGAATTGGATCTGCTCAGGGAAGGCATGGCCTGGTTTAAAGATTATGGGTCCAAAACCTCAAGAATCACTCTCTCGGTAAAAAGAAAAAAATGGCCCGAAGATAAACACGATTTAAGTCTCGATTACGGAAAATACACAAAATTTAAATCTACAAATGAAGAGCTTAACAAAATTCTCAAGCTTATCCGTATCACCTTGAATCACAACCAGGTTGAGTTCAAAGGGAAAACAGGGAAGGTCAGCGGATTTTCAGCAGGATCTGATTACCCTCAAATTTGGCTGAGGGATGCCAACACTATAATACCTGCTTCTCGCTTTTTTTACGACAAACCATACTTTTCATCTTGGCTCGGAGCACATCTCGCACGACAGCGCTCGGACACACAGCGCGTCAACCACTCCATGGGAATCACTACACCCGAGCACAACTCTTCAGAACTTCCGTGGTGGTTCAAGGTTCTTAAATGCAGGGCACACTGTAAACATGAACCATCCCCGAGGCCACGTTAGGCGAGCATCGCCAAGGGCGGGGGTGCGGTTCCCTAACAAGCACTCCGCGGACAGCACTCCGTCTAGAAGTAGTGAATGTGC